>NZ_JBRRCR010000018.1:0-63318 GCF_056759115.1 Stenotrophomonas sp. STEN087
GGTCCGGTTGAGGGGGACGCCGTGAACCCATCCATGGGGGCTTGGTCGCGGCATCCATGCCGCTCACACCCCCTCAACCGGACCCACCCCGCCTTCGACAGTTTCCTGCGAGCTGTCGGAACGGCACGGGGTCAGATCCCGTTGCGACGCAACGGGCTCTGACCCCATCCGGATGAATTCTCAAACTGGAATGCATCCACGCGTGGCGTGGCTCTACTGGTGGGTTCCGACCGTTGGTCGGCACGGGGTCGGATCCCGTTGCGACGCAACGGGCTCTGACCCCATCCGGATGAATTCTCATCTTGGAATGCATCCACGCGTGGCGTGGCTCTACTGCTCTGGTGGGTGCCGACCGTTAGTCGGCACGGGGTCGGATCCCGTTGCGACGCAACGGGCTCTGACCGCATCCGGATGAATTCTTATCTTGAAATGCATCCACGCATGGCGTGGATCTACTGGTAGGTGCCAACCTTGGTTGGCACGTTTCAGTCCCAGAACACGGTCAGTACGCGGTGGCCTTCCGAGGGCACGGGGGCGTCGATGTGTTGGCCGTACGGCCAGCCTTCGCCTACGCCGTCGCATTCCAGGCCCTGCAGCCAGCCTTCCACGGTTGCGGCGTCGGCGCGGGTCAGCACGTGCACGTTCTCCGCGGCAGGCCATTCGCTGTCGTCTTCCAATGCACTGCCCCAGTCCTGGTGCAGGCCCACGTAGATACCTTCCACTTCGGGCTTTTCACCAATCGCGGCCAGGCGTGCGTACAGCTCGGCAATCGGCGGGCGACCGTAGCCCCACTGGTTCGGTGCGATGCACTCTTCGAAGTCGTTGCCTTCGAAGTACGCGGCCAGCGGTACCACCGGCAGGTGCTCCGGATCACGGGCGTCAAGACGTTCAAGCAGGTCCAGCGGTTGCTGACGGGCGGACATGGGGCGTTCCTTGCAATGGGGAGCCGCGATTGTAGCGATCGCGGTCAGTAGATCGGCGTGACCTTCATCTGCGGCAGCGGACGTGGTGCGCCGTCGGTCAGGTCCGGGCCCAGGTCTTCCCAGGTGCGGCCCTGCTCCACCATCTGCGCCCACAGCTGCTGCGAACCACGACGCTTGTCTTCCGAGCCGAGCTTGTACGAAGGTGGCACGGGCTCGCCGCGGGCGACGATGGAATATGCCGCACGATAAGCCAGCACCTGCTGCGCCGGGTCGTCGGTGCGCGCCACTTCCAGCGTGTAGCGCTGGTAGGCCGAAGCGAGGTTGCGCCAACGGATCCAGTAGTGATTCTCGAACGAGAACGCGCAGAAGCGTGCGCCGGCCAGGCTGCCCTTGTCAGCGATGCGGCTCAGCACCTCCTGCGGCATGTCCAGGTTCATGCCGCCTTCGTCGCCCTGCAGGCTCACATGCACGATGCGGTCGCGGTAGCCCGGTGCACGCGCCTGCAGCAGGTCGCGCCAGTTCTGCATGGTGGCCACCACTGCGAACAGGAAGCGACCCAGCTCGGCCGCGGCCAGCGGCGTGGCGATGGACTGGTAATGCCGCTGCCAGCCGTGGCGGTTCTCGGTAGGCAGCACCACCGCACGCTCCAGCGCCTGCTGGCCGGTGGTGCCGTGGCTGACATCCTCGGCGTGCTGCGGGTAGACCAGGTTGATCGCGAAGGTCGGCCAGCGTGGCATCGCCGCGTCGAACAGGTGGATGGGGAAGTTGCTGCTGATGCCGCCATCGGAGAACCAGCAGATGCGGAACGCGGTGATGACCGGCCCGCAGGACTGGCCGGCACTGGTCAGTCCTTCCATGCTGTCGGCCACGTTGTGTTCGGCATCGGCCGCGGCCGGCGACGGCTCGCAGCGGCGCTCGCGGCGCGCGGGTTCATGCAGAGGCACCGCGCTGATCAGCAGCGGGAAACTCAGGCTCATGCGGGTGGCCACCAGCACCGGCAACTGCGGGCCCTGCGGCAGGTGGTAGTACTGCCGGCCCTCCACATCCACCGGCGCACCGGCATGGTCGACCAGCCACTGCACCACGCTGGCCGGGAACAGCTGCTCGAACTCCTCGCGCAGGAACCAGAACTGCGCGCCACCCAGCGGCAGCGTGCGCGGTTCGTTGTGCGATACGCAGGTGGTGATCATCTGCAGGCTGATCGCATGCGGGCTCTCCGGCTCGCCGGCATAGCGGGGCGCGTCGTGCAGATCGGCGAAGGTGAGCGGCGCGTCCAGCGGCTTGCCGGACAGCTGCTGCAGGCTCTCGTGCAGCCATTCGGTCAGCGCCGGCTTGCGCGCATCGCGGCCCAGGCCGCTGCACAGGCCCAGCAGGTTGCGCCGTGCCACCCTCGCCACCCGCAGCGCGGCACCGGCCACACCCGCACCATAGGCGCACAGCAGCGACGGCAGCAGGGTGGCCGCCACGCCGCTCCAACCGCCGCCCCACCAGCCCAGGCCGAGCAGCAGCGCCAGCGACACCAGCACTTCCAGCGGGGCGATTTCGAACACGGCCACCGCCAGGCACAGCAGCTTGCGCGGCCAGCCGTAACCACCGGTCAGCGCCACCAGCAGCCGGTAGGCCGCCCGCGCACCGCGCGCCGGCTGGAACAGGCTGTAGATGAAGCCGCGCCGCGACAGCTGCGCCGACACCGCCGACAGGCCGCCATAGCCGGCGTCGTCAGCCAGGTGCTCGCCGGCCTGCTGGCGGCGATCGCCATAGGCCGCCGCTGCCGCGACCGCCGCGGCAATGGCGCCGGCCGAGGTGCCGCCGATGCTCTTGAACCGATAATCGCGGGCCAGCGCCAGTACCGCATTGGGGTACACGATGCCGCTGGTGATGCCGCCCTTCATGACCAGATCGCAGTACTTGTCTGCCACTACCCTGCCCCCGCTGACTGTGCCTGAGATGCCACCCGACGCTACGGATGCAGTATGACGCGAAGGCTTCTCACAGCCTGAGAACCCGCCCACGGAAGGGCCACTGGCCGCCCCCGCCGTGCCGGGGCACACTGCGCCCAGGACACTCATGCAGGGATTGCCATGACCACCCGTCGCGCGTTCATCGCAGGCTGTGCCGCCGCCACTGCCGCCAGTGCCTGTACCCGGCGCGGCACGCCCGTGGCCAACGACATCAGCCAGCTGGAACCCACCGACGTGGCCGCGGTGCGGGCCGTTGCCGAAACGGCCGACCTGCAGGCCGCCCTGCAGCAGCACCGGGGCACGATCTGCGTGGCCGGCGGCCGCTACAGCATGGGCGGGCAGACCAGTGCGGCCGGCGCCCTGCAGCTGGACCTGACGCCGAGCCACCGCCTGCTGTGGCTGGACGTCGCGCGCAAGGCGGTGCGCGTGCAGGCCGGCATGCGCTGGCGCGCGCTGCAGGAATGGCTGGACCCGCACAACCTGTCGGTGAAGGTGATGCAGAGCTTCAGCAATTTCACCGTGGGCGGTTCGGTGTCGGTGAACTGCCATGGTCGCTACGTCGGCAGCGGCAGCATCGCTTCCACCGTGCGTGCGCTGCAGGTGGTACTGCGGTCCGGCGAGGTGGTCGAGACCTCGCGCACGCAGCACCCGGAGCTGTTCGCCGCGGTCATCGGTGGCTATGGCCTGATCGGCGTGGTCAGTGAAGTCGAGCTGGACCTGGCCGACAACGACCGCATGGCGCGGCACATGGAGCGGGTGGCACTGGCCGATTACCCGCAATGGTTCCGCGAGAACGTGGCGTCGCGCAGCGATGCGTTGATGCACAACGCCGACCTGATTCCGCCGCGTTTCGATGCACCGGTGACCGTGACCTGGCTGCGCAGCACAGCAGCGCTGACCGACACCCGGCGCCTGATACCGGTGGGTGCGAACTATGCCCACGAGCAGAACATGATCTGGGCCGTCACCGAACTGCCCGGTGGCCCGCAGCTGCGCGAGAGCTCGGTGGTGAAGCAGCAGATTGCCGAACCGCGGGTGATCCATCGCAACCTGGAAGCGAGCCTGGACGTGGCCGCGCTGGAACCCCGCACACGCGCGATGTCGACCTACCTGCTGCAGGAATACTTCATCCCCGTGCGCAGCTTCCAGGCCTTCGCCACGCGCATGGCCGCGATCCTGCAGCACCACCGCGTGGATGCATTGAACGTATCGATCCGCCACGCGCCGGCGGATACGACCGCGTTGATGAAGTGGGCGAACGAAGAAGTGTTCTGCTTCGTGCTGTACCACAAGCAGCGACGACACCCGTGGGGCGACACGATGTCCACGCGCTGGACCCGCGCATTGATTGACGCAGCAGTGGAAAGCGGCGGCCGTTACTACCTGCCCTACCGCCCGCACGCCACACGCGAGCAGTTCCAGCGCGCGTACCCGCAATGGAACGCATTCGTTGAACGCAAACGCCAGTACGACCCGCAGATGCAGCTGGTGAACCACCTCTGGCAGCGCTACTTGGCCGCCCCCTAGCAATGGGGTCAGAGCCCGTTGCGATGCAACGGGATCCGACCCCGTGCCGTTCCCACAGATCGCGGAAAACCGTCGAAGGCGGGGTGGGTCCGGTTGAGGGGGTGTGAGCGGCATGGATGCCGCGACCAAGCCCCCATGGATGGGTTCACGGCGTCCCCCTCAACCGGACCCACCCCGCCAACCCACGGATAGCCAGCTTTTGAAGTTGAGGTTGCCGGCCAGCGGCCGGCACTACCGCAGGTAACCCCACACTTGACCCCGACAACCATCGGCGTAGCATCAGCACCAAGCCAAGGGACAGACCCGCGGCTACCACAACGACATGAGGGATTCTCATGGAATTCGACTATCTCGTCTTCATCGGGCGTTTTGAGCCCTTCCACAACGGCCACGCCGCCGTTGCCCGCCTGGCCCTGAGCCGGGCCCGCAAGCTGATCTTCCTGGTCGGCTCTGCCGATACCCCCCGCAGCCTGCGCAATCCCTGGACCGTGGCCGAACGCGCCGTGATGATCCAGGCCGCCCTCGATGGCAACACCGAACGCCTGCTGATCCGCCCGCTGCGCGACCACCTGTACAACGAGGCCCAGTGGATCGCCAACGTGCAGCGCCAGGTGGCCGAAGCCCTGCGCAACGACGGCGCTGCCGCCGATGCCAAGGTCGGCCTGATCGGCATGGACAAGGACGCCTCCAGCTACTACCTGCGCGAATTCCCGCAGTGGCCGCTGGTGGACGTGCAGCACACCGCCACCCTGTCGGCCACCGAGCTGCGCCGCTACCTGTTCGAAGCCGGCGACGTCGACTTCCACGGTGCGCTGCTGATGCTGCGTGGCAACGTACCGGCGCCGGTGTACGACATGCTCGAAGCCTTCCGCAGAAGCGCACCGGCCTATGGCCAGCTGGTGGCCGAGTACCGCTTCATCGAACAGTACAAGGCCGCCTGGAAGGACGCGCCCTACGCGCCCACCTTTGTCACCACCGATGCGGTGGTGGTGCATTCGGGCCACGTGCTGCTGGTGCGCCGCCGTTCGGAACCCGGCAAGGGCCTGTGGGCACTACCCGGCGGCTTCGTCGGCCAGGAACAGAGCCTGCTCGACAGCTGCCTGCGCGAACTGCGTGAAGAGACCCGGCTGAAGATTCCGCTGCCGGTGCTGAAGGGTTCGTTGAAGAGCCAGCAGGTGTTCGACCATCCCGACCGCAGCCAGCGCGGCCGCACCATCACCCACGGTTTCCACTTCGAATTCCCGGCCGGTGAACTGCCGGCGGTGCGCGGCGGCGACGACGCCGACAAGGCGCGCTGGATTCCGGTGAGCGAAGCACTGGAGATGGGCCCGCAGCTGTTCGAAGACCACCTGCACATCCTGGAATATTTCCTCGGCCGGGGCTGACCCGACCGGCTTTCCCCACCGGCGGATAGACCGCCGGTGTCACTCGACGCGAAGGAGCTTCCGTCATGCATTACCTCGATAATCTTCTCCTCGACACCGACAGCTACAAGGCCAGCCACTGGCTGCAGTACCCGCCGGGTACCGATGCCACGTTCTTCTACGTGGAATCGCGCGGCGGCCTGCATGACCGCACGGTGTTCTTCGGCCTGCAGGCGATCCTCAAGGACGCGCTGGCACGGCCGGTCACCCACGCCGATATCGACGCCGCCGCCGCGGTATTCGCCGCACATGGCGAACCGTTCAACGAAGCCGGCTGGCGCGATATCGTCGATCGCCTCGGCGGCCACCTGCCGGTACGCATCCGCGCCGTGCCCGAGGGCAGCGTGGTGCCCACGCACCAGGCGCTGATGACCATCGAATCGACCGACCCGGCCGCGTTCTGGGTGCCCTCGTACCTGGAAACCCTGCTGCTGCGCGTGTGGTACCCGGTCACCGTGGCCACCATCAGCTGGCATGCGCGGCAGACCATCGCCGGTTTCCTGCAGCAGACCAGCGACGACCCGCAGGGGCAGCTGCCGTTCAAGCTGCACGACTTCGGCGCACGCGGTGTATCGAGCCTGCAGTCGGCCGCGCTGGGCGGTGCCGCGCACCTGGTCAACTTCCTCGGCACCGACACCGTCTCGGCGCTGTGCCTGGCCCGCGCGCACTACCACGCGCCGATGGCCGGCTATTCGATTCCCGCCGCCGAGCACAGCACCATCACCAGCTGGGGCCGCGAGCGCGAAGTGGATGCCTACCGCAACATGCTGCGCCAGTTCGGCAGGCCCGGTGCGATCGTCGCGGTGGTGTCGGACAGCTATGACATCTACCGCGCCATCAGCGAACACTGGGGCACCACCCTGCGCGATGAAGTGATCGCCTCCGGCGCGACCCTGGTCATCCGCCCCGATTCGGGCGACCCGGTGGAGGTGGTGGCCGAGAGCCTGCGCCGCCTGGACGAGGCCTTTGGCCACACGATCAACGGCAAGGGCTACCGCGTGCTCAACCATGTGCGGGTGATCCAGGGCGATGGCATCAACCCGGACACCATCCGCGCCATCCTGCAGCGCATCACCGCGGACGGCTACGCCGCCGACAACGTGGCCTTCGGCATGGGCGGTGCGCTGCTGCAGCGGCTGGACCGCGATACGCAGAAATTCGCGCTGAAGTGCTCGGCCGCGCGGGTCGACGGTGCCTGGATCGATGTCTACAAGGACCCGATCACCGATGCGGGCAAGACCAGCAAGCGCGGCCGCATGCGCCTGCTGCGCCGCCTGGACGATGGCAGCCTGCATACGGTGGCGCTGCCGGCCAGCGGTGACGACACCCTGCCGGCCGGCTTCGAGGATGCGATGGTGACCGTGTGGGAGAACGGCCGGTTGCTGTACGACCAGCGGCTGGAGGACATCCGCGCGCGGGCTGCGGCGGGGCGTTGAAGGTTCGTCCCGCCCGGGGTCAGAGCCCGCTGCGTGGCAGCGGGATCCGACCCCTTCCTTCCGCCGGGCTCTGCCCCCCCCTTGCCCCTTGACCCTGGCCGGCAACGCGTCCACCGTGGGCACGCCGAAGGTATCCCTGCCACGGCTGGATGGCGGCAGGGATTTGAATGGGAATCCGGTGAAGGCGCCTTACGCGCCCATTCCGGAGCTGCCCCGCAGCGGTGAATGGAAACGAATCCTGCCAACAGCACTGGGCTCGCGCCTGGGAAGCGGCAGGTAGTAGGTGGGCTGCGGCCCGTGTCCATCAGCCCGAATACCGGCCCCGGCCGGGGGACACGACTGTCCCCTGACTCGACCTGGAATCTCCGCGGGGAGGTTGCCGGGGCCAATGTCGTCCTGCGCGTGCAGGCGACGTGGCCGCGCGCGTCCTGTTCACGGTTTCCGGCCAGACCCGTTGCCCACGCCCAGATGCACCCGACGATGACCGAGTTCCAACGCCCCGCCCTGTCCCTGCCTGCCGACGGCAAGCGCCTGCTGCTGCATTCGTGCTGCGCGCCCTGCTCGGGCGAAGTGATGGAGGCGATCACCGCCTCCGGGATCGACTACGCGATCTTCTTCTACAACCCCAACATCCACCCGGTGAAGGAATACGAGCTGCGCAAGCAGGAGAACATCCGCTTCGCCGAGCAGCACGGCATCCCCCTCATCGACTGCGACTACGACACCGACAACTGGTTCAGCCGCGCGCGCGGCATGGAGAACGAACCCGAGCGTGGCATCCGCTGCACGATGTGCTTCGACATGCGTTTCGAGCGCACCGCGCTGTACGCGCATGAGCACGGCTACGACACCATCAGTTCGTCGCTGGGCATTTCGCGCTGGAAGAACATGACGCAGATCAACGACTGCGGCGTGCGCGCGGCCTCGCGCTACGAAGGCCTGCAGTACTGGGAATACAACTGGCGCAAGGGCGGCGGTGCCAGCCGCATGGTGGAGATCAGCAAGCGCGAGCAGTTCTACCAGCAGGAATACTGCGGCTGCGTGTATTCGCTGCGCGATGCCAACCGCCACCGCCGCGAAACCGGCCGCGAGCGCATCAAGATCGGCCTGCTGTACTACGGCCAGGAGGCTGAAACGCCGCAGGGCGATTGACGTGTGCGCGGGGGGCGGCCACGCTGGTCGCCCCCTCTGCTGTGCTGGACCCTGCCATGACCGCCCTGCCCGCCGATGTCGCCCTGCTGGTGATCGACCTGCAGCCGGACTTCATGCCCGGTGGCGCGCTGGCCTGTGACCAGGGCGATGCGCTGGTGGCGCCGATTGCCGAACTGCTGGCGCAGCGCCGCTACCGCACGGTGGTGGCCACCCAGGACTGGCACCCGGCCGACCACGCCTCGTTCGCCAGCCAGCACCCGGGCACGCGCCCGTTCGAGAGCATCCTGCTGCACGCGCAGCCGCAGACCCTGTGGCCGGACCACTGCGTGCAGGGCAGCGACGGCGCCGCGCTGCACCCGGGCGTGGACTGGACCGTGGCCGACCTGATCCTGCGCAAGGGCACCCGCCAGCAGGTGGACTCGTACAGCGCGTTCCGCGAGAACCATGGTCCGGAGGGCGAACGCCCGCCGACCGGGCTGGCCGGCTGGCTGCATGAGCGCCGCATCCGCGAGGTGCATGTGTGCGGCCTGGCGCGCGACTACTGCGTGCTGTGGAGCGCGCAGGACGCGGTGAAATCCGGCTTCCGGGTGAAGTTCCTTTGGGACCTGACCCGGCCGGTGACCGAAGCCAACGACGCGATGGTGCGTGAGGCGCTGGGCAAGGCGGGGATTGCGATCGTCTGAGGCGTGACGCCGGGCATGGCCCGGCGCTAACGGATAACCGCCGTTGGTAGCGCCGGGCCCTGCCCGGCGGCCGCGGGCTGGGAAAATTCCGGAACACCACCGTGCGATGCCCGTTGAGCAGAATGCGGTGCTCGACGTGCCGGCGCACGGCGCGCGCCAGCACCTGGGATTCGGTGTCGCTGCCCAGCCGCACCAGTTCGCGCGGTGCCATGGCGTGGTCCACGCGGGCCACGTCCTGTTCGATGATCGGGCCTTCGTCCAGATCCTCGGTGACGTAGTGCGCGGTGGCGCCGATGATCTTGACCCCGCGTGCGTGCGCCTGGTGGTACGGCTGCGCGCCCTTGAAGCTGGGCAGGAAACTGTGGTGGATGTTGATCGCGCGGCCGGCCAAGGCGCGGCACAGCGTCGGCGAAAGGATCTGCATGTAGCGCGCCAGCACCACCAGGTCGATACGCTCGCGCTCGACCAGATCGATGATCTGCTGTTCCTGCACGGCGCGCGTGTCCGCGTTCACCGGCAAGTGATGGAACGGCACCTGGTAGGACGCGGCCAGCGGCGCGAAATCGGCGTGGTTGGACGCCACCGCGGCGATGTCCACTTTCAGCTGGCCGCTATGGGCGCGGAACAGCAGGTCGTTCAGGCAATGGCCCTGCTTGCTGACCAGCACCAGCAGGCGCGCGCGGCGGCGGCCGTCGTGCAGCTGCCAGTCCATGCCGTAGTCGGCGGCCAGCGCGGCCATTGCTGCATTCACGGTATCCAGCGGCAGGCTGGCGTCGCGGTCGAAATGCACGCGCAGGAAGAAGCGGCCGCTCTCCTCATCGCCGAACTGCTGGGCGTCGAGGATGTTGCAGCCGTGGTCGAACAACAGCCCGGACACGCGGTAGACGATGCCGGTGCGGTCGGGGCAGGACAGGGTAAGAATGGAATCGGGGCGCATCGCCCGAGTTTAGGGCAGCGCCGTGGCAGCGGGGACGATGGTCACCGATGCAACCGTGTGCGCCGATGATCAGCGTGGCGCCTCCATCAGCGCCTGCAGTGCCCGCAGCGCTTGCCCGTCGTTCTCCCAGCCCAGCGCGGTGGTCATCAGCGCGCCGTCCTTCAGCAGATGGAAGGTGGGCGTCTGGCCAGTGCGCAGCGCCGTCCAGGCCGGGCCGGGCTGCAGCGGCTGCATCGGCAGATCGGGATGCGCACGGTTCCAGTCCAGCATCTGCTGGATGGGCCAGTTCTGGTCGTTGGGCACCACCAGCTGCAGGTGTGGCCGCAGCCCCGCGAACGCGGGATCGGTGGTGATCGCCGCCAGGGCACGCTGCGAGAAACCACAGTACGGATGGACCAGCGCTACGATCTGCCAGCCCTGCTGCGGCAGGGTGCGGCGGACGGCGTGGTCGGCGTCTGAAAGCACCAGCACCTGGCGCGCCGCGACCGTATCACCGGTGATCCCGGGCAGAACCTTGGCATCCAGGCCTGCATCGGCGCGCAGCGCATTGGCCTGGGCGAACCGGCGCTGTGCGATCAGCGCACGGTGCAGTTCATCGGCGCGGGCCTTCGCGGCATCGCCCTGACCCCGCAAACGCGGCAACAGGCACTGCATCTGGTCCAGCCGCTGCGCGTCCGGCGCGTAGAAGTTGACCAGCTGGGTGGCCGCGAATGCATCCTCCACGCGCTCGGCCGGTACGGCCTGGCAGCCCTCGGCGAGCATCGATGCCAGCGGATCGGCCTGGTAGGCCACCTGCAGGCGCTGCACGCGCTCGGCCAGTGGCATCGCCCGCGCGTCTTCGTCGATGGCCTGCAGGCGGTCGGCCAGAGGGGTCGGGGCGGCGGACACGCCGGCGCTGGCCAACAACAGCAGCCCACCCATCCAACGATGCAGTGCGGTCGACTTCATGCGGCCTCCTTCCCCATGGACGCAGGCAGCCTAGCGCGGTCGAAGGACACACACCAAGTGCGGATGCGACAACACTGCGCGGCTTGGTACAGACCCAAGCGATACTTTCCCTCCCGCATGGCAAGCTGGTCGGTCATGAACCTGTTGCAGCTCATCCGCAGCTTCACCCGCACCGCAGAGACCGGCAGCATTGCCGCCGCGGCCCGCCACCTTGGCATCAGCGCCACCGCCGTGGGCCAGAACATCCACCGGCTGGAAGCCCACCTGGGCGTGCGCCTGCTCAACCGCAGCACGCGGCAGCTGGCACTCAGCGAAGCCGGTGCGGTGTACCTGGCGCAGGTGCGGCACATCGAGGCCGACCTGGCGCGCGCGCAGGCGATGGTCACCGCCGGCGATATCGAACCGTCCGGGCCGCTGCGCATCGCCAGCAGCAGCGCGTTCGGCCGCCACGTGTTGGCTCCACTGCTGCCCCGCCTGCAGCAGCGCTACCCGCAGCTGCAGCTGGAACTGCGCCTGAGCGATCGCGCCGTGCAGCACGGGCCGGAAGCGGTGGATGCCAGCATCCGCATCGGCGCGCAGCTGGAAGACGGGCTGGTGGCGCGGCCGCTGGCGCGCATCCCCTTCGTGTTCTGTGCGTCGCCGGCGTATCTGCAGGCGCACGGCACGCCGGCCGATCCGGCCGCGCTGAACGGCCATCGCGGGCTGCTGCACCGCTTCCCCACCGATGGCCGGCCGCTGCGCTGGGGCCTGCTGAAGGACGGCCAGCGGGTGGATGCGGCGCTGCCGCCGAGCATGGTCTGCGATGACATCGACGCGCTGGCCGAACTGGCCGCTGCAGGCGCGGGCATCACCCGGCTGGCCGCGTTCGTGGCCGAGCCCTATCTGCGCGATGGCCGCCTGCAGGCGGTGTTCGGCCCGACCAGCGACTGGCAGCCGGAGCCGATGGAGGTGTTCTTCTGCGTGAGCGACCGCCGCGATTTCACCGCGAAGATCCGCGCGCTGTTCGAGCACCTGCAGGCCGGCATCGCGCCGGCCTGGCAGGTCTGAGGCTCAGCGTGCGCGGAACACGTTGCGCGCTTCGCGCGGCTCGCAGCGCAGGTACTGCGGCGACGGCACCACGCTGTCGCCCAGCGCGGCAGCGGCGTGCCACGGCCAGCGCGGGTCGTACAGGATGCCGCGGGCCAGGGCGATGGCATCGGCCTGGTTGTGGCGCAGGATCGATTCGGCCTGTTCCGGCTCGGTGATCAGGCCGACCGCGATGACCGGCATGCGCAGCTTCTTGGCCTTGATGGCCGCCGCGAACGGTACCTGGTAACCCGGGCCGACGCTGATCTTCTGGCGCTCGTCGAGGCCGCCGCTGGACACGTGCAGGAAGTTGCAGCCGCGTGCGTCGAGAATCTGTGCCAGCGCTTCGCTCTGCACCAGGTCCCAGCCGCCATCGACCCAGTCGGTGGCGGAAATGCGCACGCCCACCGACACCTTGTCCGACACCGCGGTGCGCACGGCATCGAACACTTCCACCAGCAGGCGCAGGCGGTTCGGCAGCGAGCCACCGTAGCCGTCGGTGCGGCGGTTGCTGAGCGGCGACAGGAACTGGTGCAGCAGGTAGCCGTGCGCGGCGTGGATCTCGATCAGCTCGAAGCCCAGGCGCTCGGCGCGCACCGCGCTGGCGGCGAAGGCGGCGATGACCTCGGCGATGCCGGCTTCATCCAGCGCCTCCGGCGCCGGGTCGGCGGCATGGAACGGTACCGGCGACGGGGCGACGGTGGCCCAGCCGTTGGCAGCGTCGGCCGGCAGCTGGCGGCCGCCGTCCCACGGGCGGGCGGTGGAGGCCTTGCGGCCGGCATGGGCCAGCTGGATGCCCAGCGGCATCGACGACCAGCGGCGGACGCTGGCCAGCACCTGCGCCAGGGCGGCCTCGGTCTCGTCGTCCCACAGGCCCAGGTCGGCCCAGCTGATGCGCCCGCGCGGCTCGACCGCGGTGGCTTCCAGGATCAGCAGGCCGGCGCCGGACTGCGCCAGGTTGCCCAGGTGCATGGCGTGCCAGTCGCTGGCGCGGCCCTCTTCGGCGGAGTACTGGCACATCGGCGCGATCACGATGCGGTTGGGCAGGGTCAGGGGGCCGAGGGACATCGGCGAGAACAGCTGGCTCAAGACGGTAAGGACATGCGTAGGGGGTGCGTATTGCACCGCTGCACGGCCTGCGGATCAACCATCTGGATGGATCGCTGTTTCGCGGGGGCGCGTCGGCGGCCGCCGTTGCCCGCCGGGCATGGCCCGGCGCTACCGGGTCGCGAAACCCGCCAACGCCTCGGCGCAGTCCCGTTCATCCTTGAACTGCAGCAGGTCATCGGCGCGGGTGCGGCCGCGGTTCAGCGCCGCCACCGGCAACCCGGCCTTTGCGGCAGCCTGCACGAAGCGGAAACCGGAATAGACCATCAGCGAGGAACCCACCACCAGCACCGCATCGGCCTGCTGCAGGTGCTCGTGCACGGCTGCCACGCGCTCGCGCGGCACGTTTTCACCGAAGAACACCACGTCCGGCTTCAGCAGGCCGCCGCAGTACGGGCAATCCGGCACCACGAAGGCGGAGAAGTCGGTTTCCAGGTCGGCGTCACCGTCCGGGGCGATACCCGCGTCCAGCGCGTCCCAGCCCGGGTTGGCTTCGAGCAGGCGCTGCTGGAAATCCTCGCGCTCGCTGCGGCGTTCGCAGCCCATGCAGCGCACCAGGTCCAGCCGCCCGTGCAGGTCGATCACGTTCTGGCTGCCGGCGCGCTGGTGCAGGCCGTCCACGTTCTGGGTCAGCAGCACCTGCAGTTTGCCGCGGGCTTCCAGCGCCGCCAGCGCCTGGTGGGTGCCGTTGGGCAGGGCCAGGCCGAAGCGCGGCCAGCCCAGCAGGCTGCGCGCCCAGTAGCGCTGGCGGGTGGCCGCCTCGCCCATGAAGGCCTGATAGGTCACCGGCGGCGTGCGTTTCCACTGGCCGTCGGTATCGCGGTAATCGGGGATGCCCGAGGCGGTACTGCAGCCGGCGCCGGTCAGCACGAACAGGCGTTGGGCGCGGTCGATGAAGTCGGTCAGCGGCGGGGTCATGGCAGCGAAATGGGGGCGTTGGGCCGCCCCCGCAAGCGCGTGGTCAGCTGGCCGGGTCGGCCGCCGGAGCGCCCGGCAGGCGCGGCACGGCGGTCGGCTGGCCATCCTCGCCCAGCGCGATCATCACGAAGTGGCCGCGGGTGCACAGCTTGCGCTCGCCGCTGTGCAGGTCTTCGGCAATCAGCTCCACCTCGACCTTCATCGAGCTGCGGCCCACTTCGACGATGCGACCCACGGTTTCCACCATCTGGCCGATGCGGATGGGCAGCTTGAAATCGACCTGGTCGCTGCGCGCGGTCACCACGGTGCGGCGCGAATAGCGGGCGGCGGCCAGAAAGGCGGCCTTGTCCATCCACGCCAGCGCCTGGCCACCGAACAGGGTGCCCATGTGGTTGGTGTGGTTGGGGAAGACGATTTCGGCCATGCGCACTTCGATGGGCGGCACGGTTTCGGGGATGGAGGTCATGGCGGGGCCATTGCTGTGGGGTGCGGCAATTTTAAGCCAGGCCCGGTGCAGGCGGCGCTACACTGCGCCACGCCCACCGCACGGAACGCCGCCATGCCCGCCGCCACCGACCTGCTGGCCTTCGCCCTGCTGTCGCTGGGCATGGTGCTCACGCCTGGGCCGAACATGGTCTATCTGGTCTCGCGCTCGATCTGCCAGGGCCGCCGCGCCGGGCTGGTGTCGCTGGGCGGGGTGGCGCTGGGCTTCGTCTTCTACATGCTGTGCGCGGCGCTGGGCATCACCGCCCTGCTGATGACTGTGCCCTTCGCCTACGACACGCTGCGCATCGGCGGCGCGCTGTACCTGCTGTACCTGGCCTGGCAGGCGGTGAAGCCGGGCGGCCGCTCGCCCTTCGCGGTGCATGCACTGCCCGTGGACAGCCCGCGCCGGTTGTTCGCGATGGGTTTCCTGACCAACCTGCTGAACCCGAAGATCGCGGTGATGTACCTGTCCCTGCTGCCGCAGTTCCTGCACCCGGACGGCCACGGCAGCGTGCTGGCACAGTCGGTGGTGCTGGGCTTCACCCAGATCGCGGTCAGCCTGGCGGTGAACACGGTGATCGTGCTGATGGCCGGCAGCATTGCGGCGTTCCTGGCCGCACGGCCGAGCTGGCAGGCCGCGCAGCGCTGGCTGATGGGCACGGTGCTGGCCGGGCTTGCCGTGCGCATGGCGGTGGAAGGGCGGCGGTAACCGCTCTTTGTAGAGTCGAGCCATGCTCGACTGCTGTTCGCGAAGATCAGTCGAGCATGGCTCGACTCTACAAAAGCACGGCAGCCAAGCATGGGCTTGACTCTACGGAAACAAAAAACCCCGGCATTGCCGGGGTTCTTCGTTGCGACAGACCTGACCGGTTCGATCAGAAGTTCATGTCGAAGGCGACTTCGCCCTGCACGCCGACCTGGTAGGCCGAGACGCGGCGTTCGAAGAAGTTGGTCAGCTCCTGCACGTCCTGCAGTTCCATGAACGGCAGCGGGTTGCGCACGTTGTACTTCTTTTCCATGCCCAGCTTGGCGAAGTGCTGGTCGGCGCAGTGCTGCAGGTACTGGCGCATGTCGCGGGTCGAGATACCGGCCACGCCACCGGACAGCACGTCCTCGGCGAACTGCACTTCGCACTCGATCGCTTCGGCAAGCATGTCATAGACCTGCTGCTTCATTTCCTCGTCGAACAGGTCCGGCTCTTCCTCACGCACCACGCGCACCGATTCGAACGCGAAGTCCATGTGCGCGCTCTCGTCGCGGAACACCCAGTTGGTGCCCGAGGCCAGGCCCGGCAGCAGGCCGCGCGAACGGAAGTAGTACACGTAGGCGAAGGCGGCGAAGAAGAACAGGCCTTCGATGCACGCAGCGAAGCAGATCTGGTTCAGCAGGAACTGGCGGCGCTCGGCACGGGTCTCGATGCGTTTCAGATCCTGGATCGAGTCGATCCACTTGAAGCAGAAGTCGGCCTTCTTCTTGATCGAGTCGATGTTCTCCACCGCGGCGAAGGCTTTGACGCGCTCTTCCGGATCCGGCAGGTAGTTGTCGAGCAGGGTCAGGTAGAACTGCACGTGCAGCGCTTCTTCGTACAGCTGGCGCGACAGGTACATGCGCGCTTCGGGCGCGTTCAAGTGCTGGTACAGGTTCAGCACCAGGTTGTTGGACACGATCGAATCGCCGGTGGCGAAGAACGCGACCAGGCGGTGGATCAGGTGGCGCTCACCCGGCGACATCTTGCTGTGCAGGTCGGTGATGTCGATCTGGAAGTTGATCTCTTCCACCGTCCAGGTGTTCTTGATCGCGTTCCGGTACATGTCATAGAACTGCGGGTAGCGCATCGGGCGCAGGGTCAGTTCAAAACCGGGATCGAGCAGCATCTGCTTGGGCTTGTCGGCCATGGGTGTTTCCTTGAATTCTCGGGTCAAAACGCCGGGCGTGGCCCGGCGCTACCTTGGTATTTTTCTGCAGTCGA
Organism: Stenotrophomonas sp. STEN087; assembly: GCF_056759115.1. Lineage (NCBI taxonomy): Bacteria > Pseudomonadati > Pseudomonadota > Gammaproteobacteria > Lysobacterales > Lysobacteraceae > Stenotrophomonas > Stenotrophomonas sp. STEN087. The sequence goes on from NZ_JBRRCR010000018.1 coordinate 16,537, forward strand.
GCAGCAGTGCCGACCAACGGTCGGCACCCACCGCGCGATGTATTACTGGCAGGCCTCGCAGGCTTCCGGGTTTTCCAGCGAGCAGGCGATGGCTTCGTCCGGGCTGAACACCTTGGCCGGGGCCGCGCTGCTCACCGTGGTCTTGGCGATCTTGGTGGCCGGACGCGAACGCAGGTAGTAGGTGGTCTTGATGCCCTGCTTCCAGGCGTACATGTACATGGAAGACATCGCGCCGATGTTCGGGCTTTCCATGAACAGGTTGAGCGAGGCCGACTGGTCGATGAAGGCGCCGCGCTCGGCGGCCATGTCGATCAGTGCGCGCATCGGCAGTTCCCATGCGGTGCGGTAGACCTCGCGCAGGGTTTCCGGAATCTGCGCGATGCCGGCGATGGAACCTTCGGCCAGCTTGATGGCGTCGCGCATGTCGGCGGTCCACAGGCCCAGCTTCTTCAGCTCGTTCACCAGGTAGCGGTTGACCTGCAGGAAGTCACCGGACAGGGTTTCGCGCTTGAACAGGTTGGACACCTGCGGTTCGACGCACTCGTAGCAGCCGGCGATCGAGGCGATTGTCGCGGTCGGGGCAATCGCGATCATCAGCGAGTTGCGCAGGCCGTGTTCCTTGATGCGGGCGCGCAGGGCATCCCAGCGTGCGGTGTCTTCCGGCACCACGTTCCAGGCGTCGAACTGCAGTTCGCCGCTGGCGGCACGGGTGTCGTTGAACGACGGGTGCTTGCCGCGTTCCTGGGCCAGCTCCGAGGAGGTTTCCAGGGCGTGGAAGTAGATCGTTTCGGCGATCTTCTTCGACAGGGCGCGGGCTTCGGCGCTGTCGAACGGCAGGCGCTTGCGGAAGAACACGTCCTGCAGGCCCATGCAGCCCAGGCCGACCGGACGCCAGCGCAGGTTGGCGCGGCGGGCGGTTTCGATCGGGTAGAAGTTCAGGTCGATGACGCGGTCGAGCTGACGCACGGCCAGGCGCACGGTCTCGGCCAGCTTCTCGAAGTCGAACTCGTTGTGCTCGTCGAAGTGGTTGCCCAGGTTGATCGAACCCAGGTTGCACACCGCGGTTTCATCGTTGGACGTGACTTCCAGGATTTCCGTGCACAGGTTGGACAGGTGGATCACGTTGCCCGGACGCAGGGTCTGGTTGCTGGCGCGGTTGCACTTGTCCTTGAAGGTCATCCAGCCGTTACCGGTCTCGGCCAGGGTACGCATCATGCGGGCGTACAGCTTGCGGGCGGAGATGGTGCGGTTGGCCTTGCCCTGCGCTTCGGCCTGCAGGTAGGCGGCTTCGAAGGCTTCGCCGAACAGGTCGGTGAACTCCGGCACGACGCGCGGATCGAACAGCGACCATTCCTGGTCGGCCTCGACGCGCTTCATGAACAGGTCCGGCACCCAGTTGGCCAGGTTCAGGTTGTGGGTACGGCGGGCTTCGTCACCGGTGTTGTCACGCAGCTCGAGGAAGTCCTCGACGTCGGCATGCCAGGTTTCCAGGTAGACGCAGGCCGCGCCCTTGCGCTTGCCGCCCTGGTTCACCGCAGCCACGGACGAATCCATGGTCTTCAGCCACGGCACGATGCCGTTGGAATGGCCGTTGGTGGACTTGATGAGCGAACCACGCGAACGCACGCGGGTGTAGCTGACGCCGATGCCGCCGGAGAACTTCGACAGCTGGGCGATGTCGCCGTACTTGGAGTAGATCGATTCCAGCGAATCCTGCGGCGAATCCAGCAGGAAGCACGAGGACAGCTGCTCGTGGGTGGTGCCGGAATTGAACAGGGTCGGGCTGGACGGCAGGTAGTCCAGGTTGCCCATGCGCTTGTACAGCGCCAGGGTCTCGGACACGTCCTCGCTCAGCGCGCTGGCGATGCGCAGGAAGAACTGCTGCGGGGTCTCGATCACCTTGCGGGTGTGCGGGTGGCGCAGCAGGTAGCGGTCGTACAGGGTACGCAGGCCGAAGTAATCGAAGTTCAGGTCCAGCGAGATGTCGATGGCATCGTTGAGCTTGCGTGCGTTGGTCTGCACGAAGTTCAGCAGGCGGTCATTGATCAGGCCGACTTCGTGGCCACGGCTGACCGACTGCGAGAAGGCATAGATTTCCTGGCCCGACACTTCCTTGGCGATGTAGTTGGCCAGCAGGCGCGCCGCAAGGCGGCCGTACTCGGGCTCTTCACCGATCAGCAGGGCGGCGGTGCGGATGGACAGTTCGTCCAGCTCGCGGGTGGTGGCGCCGTTGTACAGGCCGGAGATGGTACGGGTGGCCACGCGCATCGGATCGACGGCGTGCAGGCCTTCGGAGGAACGCTGCACCGCGCGCACGATCTTGTTCAGATCCACCAGCTCGGTCGTGCCGTTGCGCTTGGTCACGCTCATCGCGTTGGCCGTCGGCGGCGACGTCAGCAGGAACTCGCTTTCCTTTTCGATGGTGGCGCTGGATTCGGTGGTCACGGCGTGTGTCCTCTTGGCGTGATTGGGGGTGCTGTATGCATCAGGGTTGCTCGACCCGGGACATGACAGCCCAGGGTGGCAGGACGGCGTCGCAGGAGCTGAGACCCTGCGCCTTCCACTGCCGGTTGGCGATCGCTGGCGGGTACCGCGGTAGAGCCCCGTTGCGGACCCCAAGCCATGGGGTCGTTGCGACCGACGGCCACAAGATAGTGGGGGTGATGGGGGCCGTCAACGCCAAATGTAGTGAAATTTGGTAATCCCTTGCGGCGCAAGGATCATGCCATCGGCGCCGCGTCTGGACGCTTTGGACCTGCCGGAACGGGCTGCGCAGTCAAGCCCGGAAGGCGTCACATCGGCGGTACAACGTGCTGCGGAAACGGAACAATGACAGCTTCACATGACAGTGATGAAGCTGGCTAGGGACAACCCTGTGGATAGGTGGTGGGCAGCCGGTGGGAAAGCCGGTATGGCCGGTTGGATGGCCATCGGGCAGTGACTTCCGGCCGGTGACGGCACCGTGCGGGCGCGGGATGCTGGGGCCCTGCACTGACCGGAAAGGATTCCACCATGCGCCTGCCCCTGCCCGCCCTGGCCCTGCTGGCCTGCCTGGCCACCGCCCCGGTGCTGGCCGGCGACGCCCCGAAGCTGCGCTCGGACCAGTGCGGCATGCGCACCGACTACGACGTGCTGGTGGACAGCGGTGGCATCTGGCTGCGGCATGGCCCGCAGGCGCCGCATGAGGTGGTGTTCCACGATGGCGTGCTGAGCCTGGACGACACGATCGTGCCGGTCAGCGAGGCCGACGCCGCCCGCCTGCGGCAGATGGAGGCCGGGGCGCGGCAGCTGATGCCGGCGGCCACCGCGCTGGCCCAGGAAGTGAGCGGACTGAGCTTCGACGTGCTCGACGGGGTTTATGAGAGCCTCACCGGCACCGCCAACAGCCGCAAGGTCCGGCGCCTGCGCCGGCAGGCCGATGACTGGATCGGCGGCACGCTGGGCAAGGGCTACTGGGAACAGGCGGTGTTCGGGCCGGGCTTCGAGGCCAAGGTGCAGGACATGGCCGAGTCGCTGTCCGCATCCATCGCCCGCAGCATGCTGTGGCAGATGGTCACCGGCCGCAGCGAGGCGATGGAGGAGCGCGCCGACCGCCTGGACGCGCAGATGGAACAGCAGCTGGAAGGCCGCGCCGAGCGCATCGAGGCCCGCGCGCAGGCGCTGTGCCCGCTGGTGGCCGCCGTGGCCGAGGCCCACGACGCGCTCGAGGTCCGCTATCAGGGGCAGCCGCTGCGGCTGATCCAGCGCAGTGAGGGCGTGCAGGTGGCGGCCAGCGTGCGCGAGCAGCCGCAGGATGATGCGGTGGCGCCGAGTCGATAAGCCCGGCGTGGATGCCGGCCAGCGGCCGGCACTACCGGGTCAGGCCGCATCCGGCACAATGGTCACCCCTCACGCGCCGCCGTACCGCCATGACCGACCTTGCCCCGCAGACCCCGATCGAAACCCTGCTGAAGGCCGCCATGGACGGAGCCGTGCCGATCCGCGCCTTCATGGAAGCCTTCGTGGCCTCCGAGGTGGTGCTGCTGACCGGCAGCCTGGTCACCCCCGATGGCAGCGGCTTCGACCCGCTGCTGTTCGACAAGCAGGGCACCCTGCATGTGGCGGTGTTCACCGATCCGGCGCGGGTGGGCATCCACAGCCAGCAGGCGCCGCACCAGATCCGCTGGCTGATGCTGGACGTGCTGCGCCGCGTGCCCGGTGGCTACGGCGTGGTGGTCAACCCCGGCACCACGCTGGGCTTCGAGATCTCCGCCAGCGGCGTGGGCGAGATCCTGAAGGATTTCGCGCAGGGCTGAGCAGGATCTCGTACATGGATTCGATTGCTCGCACCGCCACCCAGCATGAACGTCTGGCCGCGACCTGGCTGGTGACGGGCGTGGCTGTGTCGCTGGCGACAGGGCTGACGCTGGGCTTCGGCTTCGATATCCACGATACCCCCGCACCCCTGTTGGCATGGGTAGGCAGTTGGGGTGCGGCCTGGCATCTGTACCACGGTGCGCGATTGAAGGGACGGCGCGCGTGGCTGTGCGGTGGCCTTGCTGTGCTGGGGCCAGTGCCCGCGCTCATGGTCCACATGTGGTTGCGCAGGGCGTAGGCACCGCCTGCCCGGTGGCTAAGGCGTTGGCGGGATCCTGAAGGATCTTGCACAGGTGTAGAGTCGAGCCATGCTCGACTCATCTGGAATCGCGCGAACGGCAGTCGGGCGTGGCTCGACGCTACAGAAGCAGCAGGCGGGCATGATTCAACGTTGCGGGATGCTTCCCTTCGCGCGCCGTCCGTGATTCCCTTGGGCGATATCGGGATGCAGGCTCTGTCATGGAATTCAGGGAACTACCCAGCGGCGCGCCGGAAAATCTGCAGCTGGCCCAGTGGTACCACACGCAATGGGGCAAGGAAGCGGGCCTATCGCTGGAACAGGAACTGCAGCGGCTCAACCAGCCGCAGGACGCCGGCGGTTTCCCGCACCGGATTGCTGCATTTCATGAAGGTCAGATAGTCGGTGCGGTGCAACTCAAGCGTCGGGAAATGCAGGCGTTTCCGCAGTATGAGCATTGGCTGGGCAGTGTATTCGTGGCCGACAACCATCGTGGGCGTGGGCTCGCCAGCAATCTCGTCGATGAGGCGGTGGCGCTGGCGCGGCAGAAGGGCGTGCGCGAGCTCTACCTGCAGACCGAAGCGCTGGATGGCGGCCTGTACGCGCGGCTGGGCTGGCAGCCCATCTGCGAGGCCGACAGCCACGGCTATCACGTACTGGTGATGGTGCGGAGGCTGCACGCATGACCACTTCTGCACCTCGTCATTCCCGCAACGCGCTGATCTTCCTGATCGCAGCGATTGTCGCTGCATTGCTGGCCCTGCCGCTGCTGGGCGCGGCAGCAGGGGCGTTCGGCCTGGGTCTTCGGTGGGCCTGCGCTGCTGGGCACGGTCGCTTTGATCGTCGTGTATGTTCTGCTGGCGGCCCTGCCGTCCTTGGCACGGTCGCCGCGATGGTGGTGTACCGGCTGTTTGTCTTACCCGGCGCCGAAGCACGGAGTGTCGCCGCAAGATTGAAGTCGCCGGGGGCTGGTACTGCCTGACAAGGGCTCGTACTGCTACTGTGACATGGAAGATGCTGTTTCGTCGCCTGTCATATACATGGCCCGGTCAAGCGCATTGCGTCGAGCATCTTTTTGTTCTACGTATCTGAACAGATCTTGCTCGATCACCCGATTGCTGAGTGCCTTGAGTCGCTCAAGTTCCGCCTCGGATCTGCCAGGTGAGTCGACAGAAAGTTGAAGGCTGTTTGCGATTTGTAGTGAAATTCTCCCGCGAAGTTCGGTGGCCTCTCTTGCTTGTCCGTGTTCGTCAAACAGGGTGTGGATCGACATGGCAAGATCATCTGTGTGCTGCTGTCGTAGGCTGGGGATCATCTGGTTTGCGTAAAAAAAACCTAAAATTGTCGAGAGGATCGCTGTAAGCAGGTGTGTTCCGAATAAAATATACTTCTTCATTGCGGCTTGTCCTAGCGCGGGAGAATCCATTCGCAGCGATCAAGTTTTCCATTCACGGTGCCGCATCGGAATTGTCCACCCCCGAAGAGATAGCGGACTTCGCGAGGCCAGTCGCTCTTGTCGATGTCGATATCGATGTTTCCTCCGTTCTTGATTGTGTCCGATTCGGGGAGGAGATCGCCATGGACATTCTTGGCGGTGCCTTCAATAAGGCGCGCAGCTCCTCTCACCATTGGATTGATCTGCCAGCAGGCGGTGTCTCCGTTGTCCATTAGCAGGCAGCCGCCGACACCTTTCCCAAAGAAATATTCGAGAGATCTGAATAGCGAGCCGATCAGATTTCCATTGATTTGGCCGTGCTGCCACGCTGGATTTTTCGTCGTTTGCGCAATTCGAATTACATCGTCAACTGCAGGGATAAATTGATTTGCGACGTATGCGCTTGAAAAATACCCGCTGTCATTGCTGGGTTTGACGAAAATCCACTCTTTGGACATGTGGACGATGGCCTCCAGCTGGAGGCGTTCGCCATCGCTGAGTTCATGTGAACTGCTGTCGTAGTCTCCTTGACCATTTGGAGTGTTTATGGATCTGCTGGGCAAGCGCCAAGTAGGGACTTCGATGTCGTTGATGTCATCGAATCCTAAAGGTGAATGAGCCCTTTCGATTCGCTTGGGTACTTCCCCGGGTGGTACGTAGTTGACAGTGACGTATAGCGCTTGCGCAGTATTTGGATTGACGACCATGTACCTATCCCAGCCGCGACGATCACCATGGGCGATTTCGCCTGCAGACTCATACTGCCAATCCTGCGAGCAGTTTCCGCAGGTTACGATTTGAACTGCATGCGCCGTTGACGGAAGCGCAGAGCATGCGGTCATAATCAAGACCGACGCCACAATGTTTTTCATGATCTGATTTCCCTTGGTTGGCGATTGCTGTACGCGGATTCGACTCGGAATTGACGTGAACCCGTGTGTTCATGCTGCCGGCTTGGCTATTTGATCTGAATAGGCCATCTGCTTTCGAAGCGCAGGAAACAAGATCGTTTGGGTGTCAGGGAATGAGAGATTGGCCTGTGAGTGGGCGCGGCAGCAGGGCCGCCCGGCCTGGGCCTTTCGGTGGGCCTGCGCTGCTGGGTACGGTCGCTTCGATCGTGGTGTATGTGCTGCTGGCGTTGCTGGGGCCGAAGCGCGGGGCATCGCCACAGCGGTGACGCGGGCAAGCTCTGTCAGGCATGGCCTGGCACTACTGGAATCAGTTCAGGCCGAAGCGTGGGGCATCTCCGCGGGGGTGATGCGGGCAACCGCTGCCAGGCATGGCCTGGCACTACTGGAATCGGTTCGGGCCGAAGCGCGGGGCAACGCCACGAGTATCAGTTCGGGTAGTAGACCAGGGCGGAGCCCTCGGCCAGTGCTTCTTCGTAGAAGCCGGCAAAGCGACGGTAGGCATCGGTGTTGAGCGCGTCCACCTGGAATCGGCCGCAGCGCAGGTCGCTGACCTGATCGAAACCGAAACGCGCGGACTCCGCCAGGGCCAGGTCGAAGGCATCACGCTCTTCGTCCTGCCTCAGGAACAGCATGGCGTTGTGGACTGCGCCGGGTTCAGGCGCATTCCATTCAAACTCCGTGGTGCCGGCATAGCGGCCGGTGAATCCATAGACCATCACGATCACGGTGCATCTCCCGGCAGGACAGCGGAGGTGCCGGCAATCACCGGCACCTCCGCAGGCATCACATCGACACCTTCTTCCGGTTGTCGTCGCTGTCGCGGTCGATCAGCTTGTTGTACGGATCGAACCCGGCCTCATCCGGTTTGCCATCCACGGTCACGGTGATCACCGGGGCGGCCTCGGTGATGTGGTGGCGCTTCAGGTACAGCACCTTCTGGTCGCGTTCCTTGCCGGAAGGTGCATTGGCGAACACGCCGATCTCGATCCAGTCGTCCAGCGTGGCCGGGGTTTCCTTGCCCTGGCCATCGGCATGCACCTTGGCGGCGTGCAGCTTCAGGGTCACGTCGTAGCGGCCATCCGCACGCTTCTTCGCGCTGGCCGTCTCCAGCCGGTTGTCGTACAGGGTGATCTTCTCGAACAGGTCGGTCAGCAGCTGCTGGCGGTCGGCCGGCGCTTCGGCTCGCAGGTAGCCCAGCAGTTCGCGCGAGGTGGTGTACGGCGGCTGCTGGTAGCCCTTGTCCTGCAGGAAGCGCTTCAGTGCGCGGTTCAGGGCGGCTTCGCCCATCTCCTCGCGCAGGCGGTAGAACACCAGCGAACCCTTGCGGTAGTGGATGTACTGCTGGTTTTCCACCCGCTCCAGCGGCAGCTCCTCGATGCGTTCGCTGCCACGCTCGGCCAGGTACCGGTCCAGTTCGGTCTTCAGGAACTGGCGCATGTGCGCGCGGCCGTACTCCTGTTCCATCACCATCAATGCCGAGTACTGCGCCAGTGATTCGGACAGCATGGTGGCGCCCTGCACGTTGGCGCCGATCACCTGGTGTGCCCACCACTGGTGGGCGATCTCATGCGCGGTGACGTAGAACACGTAGTCCACGTTGTCCGGGTCGCGCAGGTCGGCGATGAAGCCGAGCGACTCGGAGTAGGGAATGGTGTTGGCGAAGGACTGGGCGAAGCTGCGGTAGCCCGGGAACTCGATGATGCGCACCTGGCGATGCTGGTACGGGGTGAAGTTCGCCTCGTAGTAGGCCAGCGACTTCTGCACGGCCTCGATCATCCGATCCACGTTGTAGGGGTGGGCCGGGTCGAAGTACACCTCGATCGGGATGTCCTTGTACATGCCTTTCTTCACCTGCCAGCGTGCGGACAGGTAGGCGTAGAAGTTCAGCATCGGCCGGTCCATGGCGTAGCTGAAGCAGCGCCGCCCATCCACGGTGGCTTCCTTCTGCAGGTAGCCCGGTGCCAGCGCCACCTGGTCTGGTGCGGTGCAGATGGTGGTGCGGAAATCCAGCCAGTCGGCGTCGTTGGACACGTAGTTGTTGGCGCGCGCGGCGTCATCCTCCAGCTTCGGCATGCGGGTCGGCTCACCCAGCCCGCGCTTGCGCCGCTCGTTGCGATCCTTCAACTCGCTGTTCTCGTCGTAGCCGAAGGAGGGCAGCAAGCCGCTGTTGAAGAACGTGCCGTTGTCCACGATGTTGCTGGGCGCCTGGCCAGCGGTGATGCCCTTTGGCTTCTGCTCGACGCGGAAATGTACCGTGCGCTGTTCGCCGGGCTGCAGCGGCGTGGCCAGGCGGTAGATGCGGTAGCCCAGGTCCACGTCGTGGTAGCTCAGGGTCTGCCCGCCAAGGTCGACCTTGATCAGCTCACGGTCGTCGCCCATCGAGATGTGGATGTCGTTGATCGGCACAGCGTGCGGATTGCGGATCGTCCAGTCGGCATCGATGGTCACCGTCTGCGTTTCCGGACGCAGGTCCACGCGGTTGTCGATGGCGATGATGCGCGGCTGCGGCAGGTTGCGGTACTTGGACAGCTCGCGCTCGTAGCGCACCTGCAGGTCACGCTGCTGGTCCGGCGACACGAACTCGTTGCGGATGTTGGTGCTCCAGTACAGCCAGCTGCCCAGGGCAACAAAGGCGACCAGCGATACAGCGAACCCCGCGCCGGTCGGACCGCGCAGGCGGTGCATGGCCAGCTTCACCCGCTCACGCAGACCGGTGCCGACGCCGCGCACCCAGAACGCGGAGGCCAGGAACAGCAGTGCGATCAGCAACAGGGCCCAGTAAGCCTGGAACACCAGCTGGCCCGGCAGGAAGTGGCCGTAGCCATTCATGTCCGAGTACGGGGCGTTGGGCCAGTTGCCGAAGTTGTACAGGTTCTGGGTGAAGTCCAGCAGCCCCAGTGCGACCTGGGCGATCATCACCACGATCAGCAGCGCATAGCCGAAGAACTTGTTGTTGGTCAGCACCTGCAGGACCAGTGCCAGCCCACCCATCAGGACATAGAACACCGAACCCAGCGCCAGGACTTTCAGGTACAGCAGTGGCTGCAGGTGGGTGAAGCCCTGGACCAGCTGCATCGCCATCGACACCACTGCGCCGATGAGCTGGAACGCGGCAACGATGACCACCAGCGTGGTGAACCGGGCCAGCAGCGGTACCCAGTTGGGCACGGGCATGGCGTCGTTCACTTCGTTCAGGCGCGCGGTGCGCTCCTTCCAGATCAGTTCACCCGAATAGAACAGCACGATGATCACCAGCAGCCAGCTGTAGGCGCCCTGCAGGGACGACAGCATTTCGGCGGTCACCGGCCATATCGGCGTGCCGTACAGCGCTCGCTGCTGCAACGCGCCGGGGATGAAGTTGGCCAGGCCGAGGATCAGCAGTACGATGAAGGGCACGCTGCGCAGCACGCCGAAGGTATCGAAGCGTACCTGTCGCAGGAACTGCTGCAGGCTGGTGGCGGCGCCGAAGACCGGGCGCACGCGCGGTGCCACGATACGCGTCGGCCGTGCCGGTTCGGTGCTGGCAACGACCTTGCGTCGGCCCCAGCGGCTGCGGGCGCTGCCGGCGCGTTCGGTGCGGAACAGGGCGAAGGTGGCGGCGAACAGCGCTGCGGCCACACCCAGCCACAGGGCGCGGTTGGCCAGCAGGTAACCGGCTACCGGTGGCAGCTGCGTGTTGCTCTGCTCGGTGGCCCAGTAGCGCACGGCACGGCCCAGCGCACGCATGCCCAGCGGCTCGGTCAGCGTGGCGATCCAGACGTTGTCGATGTCCTTCAGCAGCGAGGCACTCACCCCGTACAGGACGAAGTAGCCGACCAGACCGATGTAGACCCACAGGATCGAGCGGGTCGCCGCCGCCAGCAACGAAAGCAGCGCGGTGGTGAACACCACGTTGGGCAGGACGATCCAGGTGAACGTCCAGGCATACGCAGCCAGCGACACCGGGCCCACCCGGGCCTTGTCCATCCACGGCATGAACGGCCCCAGGAAGATGCCCAGTGCGATGACCAGGTAGACCACCAGGCTGGCGCAGATCGCGGCGAGGATGCGCCCGGCCAGGTAGTCGCGGCGCTTGATCGGGCTGGCGAAGATCAGTTCGGCGGTGCCCAGCTCGAAGTCGCGCAGCAGGGCGTTGCTGACGAACATCGTGGACACCAGCATGCACACCATGGTGAAGATGCCCATGAAGCGTGCGATGACGATGGGCGCGTTGCTGTACACGTTGCCGGTGCCGCCGCCGATCTGCACGGCTTCGGTGGAAGCAGCGGCGAAGGCCAGCGCGGCGAACAGGAAGGCCAGCAGCCACAGCAGCGGCGAACGCAGCTGCTCGCGCAGCTCGAAGCGGAAGAAGGTCAGGATCATGGTCTACTCCGGTCAGGCCGCGCGGGCACGCGCCTGCAGGCGCAGGCGCTGGAAGTAGACGTCCTCGAGATCGGGGGCCACGGCGCGGAAGCCATCGCCGGGATCGCTGGCACTGTGGATGTGGATGACCGGGCGGCCGCCGACCAGGCGCGTGGACAGCACCACGTAGCGCGCCTCGTGGTCGGCCAGCTCGGACGGATCGACCTGCTTGCGCCAGACCTGGTTTGCCAGCGCTTCGATGGCATCGGTGGGGCGGCCGGTCAGCAGCACCTGGCCCTTGTTCATGATGGCCATGCTCGGGCACAGGTCGGTGACGTCCTCCACGATGTGGGTGGACAGGATCACCGCGACGTTCTCGCCGATGGCGGCCAGCAGGTTGAGGAAGCGGTTGCGCTCCTCCGGGTCGAGACCGGCGGTGGGTTCATCGACGATGACCAGGCGCGGATCGCCGAGCAGGGCCTGGGCGATGCCGAAGCGCTGGCGCATGCCGCCGGAGTAGGTGCCCAGCTTGCGCTTGCGCGCGTCCCACAGGTTCACCTGCTGCAGCAGGCCGTCCACTACTTCGCGGCGCTGCGCGCGCTGGGTCAGGCCCTTGAGCACGGCGAAGTGTTCCAGCAGGTCGAGCGCGCTGACCTTGGGATAGACGCCGAAATCCTGCGGCAGGTAACCCAGGCGGCGGCGCACGGCGTCCTTGTCGCGCAGTACGTCGATCGGCGCTTCGCCGGGAATGGTCAGCACCGCCGTGCCGCTGTCGGCTTCCTGCAGGGTGGACAGGGTACGCATCAGCGAGGATTTGCCGGCGCCGTTGGGGCCCAGCAGGCCGAACATGCCGCGCGGGATGTCCAGGGTGACCGCGTTCAACGCGTGGACGCCGTTGGCGTAGGTCTTGGACAGCGAGTCGATCTGCAGCATGCGGCGTACACCTCTTCCCTGTGTGTGAAGTGCCGTTTATCGCGCTGAATACGACGTCGGTCAATGCCGATGGTCATGGTTCCGGCAATTGGGGAGGGTCAGGTGATGAATTTCCTCTCCTGCCTGGCTGCGCGGTCCGTCGATTCCCGTCGTTGCGCTGATCGGTCATCATCGGGCGCTATCCAGGGAAGGGAGCAGGGCATGGGCGGGTATCTGTTGCTGAAGGACGATTTCGAGGCGCGCATCCGCCTGCTGGCCCATGAAGAAGGCGGCCGCCGCCACCCTGCGTACAACGGCATCCGCTGGGACTTCGCCTATGCCGATGCATCGGGCGAATTCGAGCTGTTCATGATCTTCCCGGAGTTCCTTGGCGAGGATGGCCAGCCGCTGGCCGAGGACATCGCGCTGCCGGTCGGCCCGTGGCTGCGGGCGAGGATGCGGATCGTGAACCGGGAACTGCGCCAGACCCTGCATCGCGATCGCATCGTCGAGGATGTCCGCTACCATTGTCATGAGGGCCCGCACGTATCCGCGGTAGGGGAAGTCACGCGGATTACCGGCCTGCACGAGACCCTGTAGAGCCGAGCCATGCTCGGCTGCCGTTGTTCGGCTCTACATCCGCTGCGACGACTCGCGCACCACCAGCTTCACCGGAATGCTCAGGCTCTCCACCGGCTGGCGGCCGATCAGCGCCAGCAGTTTCTCCACCAGCAGCTGGCCCGCCTGCTTGGTGTCCTGCTGCACGGTGGTCAGTGCCGGCGACACCGAGGCGGCAAGCGGAATATCGTCGAAGCCGGTCACGGCCACGTCCTGCGGCACGCGCAGGCCCGCCTCGCGCAATGCACGCATCGCACCGATGGCGATCAGGTCGCTGGCGGCGCAGATCGCATCGATGCGTTCACCGCGTGCCAGCAACGCCTGGCAGGCTTCCTGCCCGGAGGCCTCGGTGGTGATGGCATCGTGCTGCAGCGCCGGGTCGGCGGCCAAGCCGTGCGTGCGCAGCGCCTCGACATGGCCGCGGTAGCGCTCCTCGAATTCCGGATAATGGCTGGACGCATGGCCGAGGAAGGCGATGCGACGGCAGCCCTGCTGCAGCAGATGGGCGGTGATGTCATGCCCACCCTGGAAGTTGTCGCTGCCGATCGACACACCCGGCTGGCCGGGCAGGGCCGCGCCCCAGCGCACGAAATGCGTGCCCTGTTCGACCAGTCGCTGCAGGCGGTCGCGCGACTGGTGGTAGTCGCCGTAGCCGAGCAGGATGATGCCGTCGGCCTTGTTGCTGTCCTCGTAGTCGGCCTGCCAATCGGTGGACAGCTGCTGGAAGGACACCAGCAGGTCCTGCCCATGCAGCGCGCAGGCGCGGGTGATCGAGCCCAGCATCGAGTGGAAGAACGGGTTGATCAGCGAGTCATCATTGGTCGGGTCTTCGAAGAACAGCAGGGCCAGCGTGCCGGCATTGCGCAGGCGCAGGCTGGAGGCGTTCTTGTCGACCTTGTAGTTCAGCTCGCGGGCGATGCGCAGGATGCGCTCGCGGGTTTCGGCGTTGACCATCGGGCTGCCGCGCAGGGCACGCGACACCGTGGGCTGGGAAACCCCGGCCAGGTGGGCGATGTCCAGGGACGTGGCTTTGCCTTTGATGGTCATGTCGAAGAAATGCGGGCAGACCCGGCGATGATGCCATGGGCTGCTGCAACGTGCGGAACCGGGGCGCTACCATCGCCGTTGTTTTCCGTTGATCCTGCACATGCAGCCTGCCTACCTGACCGCCGAACACCCCTGGGACCTGCTGGACTGGCATGAGGCCGTGGATGCACTGCGCGAGGGCCACCGCCAGGGCCAGCCGCGCAGCGCCGACATCCACCTGCACGGCGAGCACGGCGATCTGTTCTCGCGCGCCAGCGGTATCGACGGCGTGGGTTACGGGCTGAAGGCGGAATCACTGTTCGGCGGCAATCCCGCCCGCGGCCTGCCCACCTCGCAGGGCGTGATGCTGGTGTTCGCACCGGACGACGGCCGCCTGCGGGCGATGGTCGACAGCCGGGTCATCACCGCGCTGAAGACCGCCTCCGATTCGGTGCTGGCCGCCGGCTACCTCGCCGCGCCGGGCATCAGCCACCTGCTGGTGGTCGGGGCCGGGGTGATGGCCGGCCACCTGGCGCGCGCCTGCAGCGCTCTGTTCCCCGGGCTGCAGCGGATCTCGGTGTGGTCGCGTCGCCCGGAGGCCGCGCAGGCGCTGGTCGCCTCGCTGGCCGGCCTTCCGGCCGAGGTGGTGGCGGTGCAGGACCTGCAGGCGGCGGCCGGGCAGGCCGACATCATCTGCACGGCAACGATGTCGACCGCGCCGCTGGTCTACGGGGCCTGGCTGAAGGCGGGGGTGCATGTCGATCTGGTTGGCGGTTTCACCCCGTCCATGCGTGAATCCGATGACGACCTGGTGGCCCGGGCGGCGGTCTACGTGGATTGCCGCGCATCAGCGCTGCAGGCCGGCGATCTGGCCCAGCCGCTCGCGGCCGGTCGCATCGGTCCCGACCACGTGCGCGGTGACCTCTACGACCTGGTGGCGGCCCCGGGCCGGCCCGAGGCGGACATCACCGTGTTCAAGAATGCCGGCGGCGCCCACCTGGACCTGATGGTGGCGGCCCGGTTGCTGCAGAGGCACGGCCTGTAAGGGCTGCGGGCGGTTTGCCGGGGCTGGCAGGGGCAATTCCCGAGACGCCTTGGCGGCAGTTTCCGACAGGGCTGGAGGGGTCAGGGATGTTAGACTGGGCCGTTCTGGCATTCCCCAAATTCAACGGGGCGGCCCTGTCCTGCAGCCCGCCCACGGCTGTGATAGAACGGGTGCTGCCCTGTACAACGGACGAACACACCTATGGCGCGTGGCATCAACAAAGTCATCCTGGTCGGCAACCTCGGTAACGACCCGGACGTGAAGTACACCCAGGGCGGCATGGCGATCACCCGCATCAGCCTGGCCACCACCAGCGTCCGCAAGGACAAGGACGGCAACCAGCAGGAGCGCACCGAATGGCACCGCGTGGTGTTCTTCGGCAAGCTCGGCGAAATCGCCGGCGAATACCTGCGCAAGGGCAGCTCGGTCTACGTCGAAGGCAGCCTGCGCTACGACAAGTACACCGGCCAGGATGGCGTGGAGAAGTACTCCACCGACATCATCGCCGACGAAATGCAGATGCTGGGCGGCCGCGGTGAAGGCGGCGGCGGTGGCGGTGGTGGTGGCAACTTCGGCGGCGACCGTCCGCAGCGCCAGCAGGCCCCGCGCCAGGAGTACGGCGGCGGTGGCCAGCGTGGCGGCCAGGGCGGTGGTTACGGCAACCAGGGTGGTGGCAACCAGGGCGGCGGCTACGGCAACCAGGGCGGCAACCAGGGTGGCGGCTATGGCAACCAGGGCGGCAACCAGCGCCCGCAGCCGCAGCAGGCCCCGCCGATGGACGACTTCGCTGACGACGATATTCCGTTCTGATTTTCCGCAGGTTCCCGCCTGCGCAGAACCCCGGCAAGGCCCTGCGCCTGCCGGGGTTTTTTGTTGTAGCGTGGGCGCACATGAAACCCTCCCGCCTTGCCACCGTGGCGCTGCTGCTGATCCTCGGCGGCTGCGGCGACGCTGGCAGTGGCAGTGGCAGTGGCAGTGGCAGTGGCCAGAGCCAAGCCCCGCCGGCCACGCCATTGGGCCCGTCTGCGCCGGTGTCACGCCCGGCGCACTTTCTCATCCACAGCGCGGCAACCCTGGAGCAGACCGCCGCAGTCGCTGCGGCCGTGGAAGCGCTGCATCAATCCTATGTCGCCACCGTTGGGCAGCCAGGCAGCGCCGGACCCTTCCAGCTGGTGCTGTACCGCGACCAGGCCGACTTCAAGGCGCACAACCGCAGCAGCCCGTGGGCCGAAGCGTATTACCGCCGGCCCTATGCGTTTGCCTACCCCGGCCAAGGCGATGCGCAGCACCACTGGATGCTGCATGAGGTGACCCACCAGTTGCTTGCCGAAGCCAGTGGCCTGGCGCCACGGCGCTGGATGAACGAGGGCATGGCCTGCTATTTCGGCGCCAGCCGGCTTGCCGGAGGAACACTGCACGCGGGCGTGCCGGACCCGGCCAGTTATCCGGTCTGGTGGCTGGGTGAACTGCAGTTCGACAGCGCCGGCCGCCCCCGCTTGGACGATGCGCCGCTGCCTTCTCTGAAGCAACTGGTAGAGGACAGCGGGCCGCCGGTCGCCGGGCACGTAAACGGGTATTACGTGGCGTGGTGGAGCCTGGTGCACTTCCTGATGGAGGGCGATGCACGGGCCCATCGCCAGCAGACCCTGCAACTTCTGCGTGGCGGCGGTGATCCGGTGGCGTTCCAGCAGCGGATTGGCCGCTACGCCGACATCGAGCCGCGCTGGCACCAGCACCTGCGCGCGCTGGCTACGGCGCAGAGCGGACCGGAAAAGCACTGAGCCCCGGGCGAAGCTGGCACCTTCGCGGGCGTCAGGCCGGCGACCTCGCCGTTGTGCTCCGCAGCATGGTTTTTCGTGCACCGCGTCTTGCAAAAAAAATAATTCCTCCCGTATGGTGCAATCGATTGCATTGCTGTGAATCCTCAGTGTTTGCACCGGTTGGGAGGCCGGGAAGTGGATGTCGATCCATTCCATCGAACCGGCGCCTGCGCCGGGGCTCACGCGGCGCGATGCGCTGCGCATGGCCGTCGCCGGCAGCCTGGGCCTGGCGGCCGCAGGCGTCCTGCCCTCTGTCGCATCTGCCGCGCCCCTCAAGGGCAGGCTGAAGCACTCCGTCGCCCGCTGGACCTTCCCGCAGTTGTCGGTCGCCCAGCTCTGCCAGACCGTGAAGGGCCTCGGCTTTGCCGCCATCGACCTGGTCGGTCCCGAGGACTGGCCCACCTTGAAGGCCCATGGCGTGGACAGCTCGATGTGCAACGGCGCCGAGCTGGGCCTGACCAAGGGCTTCGCCGGAAGCGAGTTCCACGAAGAGCTGGTGGCGCGCTACACCCGGCACATCGACCGGGTCGCCGATGCCGGCTATCGCAACCTCATCTGTTTTTCCGGCAACCGCAACGGCATGGACCCCCAGCAGGGCATGGCCAACGCCGAAGCCGGCCTCAAGCGCATCCTCGGCCATGCCGAGAAACGTGGCGTCGTACTGGTGATGGAGCTGCTGAACTCCCGCGTCGATCACGCCGACTATCTGTGCGACCACTCGGCCTGGGGCGTGGAGCTGTGCAAGCGTCTCGGCTCTGACAATTTCGGCCTGCTCTACGACATCTACCACATGCAGATCATGGAGGGCGACATCATCGCCACCATCGGTCGGGACCATGCGTATTTCAAGCATTACCACACCGCGGGCGTGCCTGGCCGGCACGAGATCGGTGACCAGCAGGAACTGAACTATCCGGCCATCTGTCGCGCGATCCGCGACACCGGTTTTGATGGGTATCTGGCGCAGGAGTTCATGCCTGCAGCGCCCGATCCCGTTGGCTCATTGCGCGAGGCGATCCGTCTCTGCGACGTCTGAAACGATATCCACCCAGGTGATAGACCCATGGCAGATAATCATTACGACGCCATCGTTGTTGGCTCGGGAATCAGTGGCGGTTGGGCGGCGAAGGAACTGACCGAAAAAGGTCTCAAGGTCCTGATGCTGGAACGCGGGCGCAACATCGAGCACGTAAAGGACTACGTCAATGCGATGAAGGAACCGTGGGACTTCCCGCATCGCAACCGGCCGACACAGGCGATGAAGGCCGCGTTCCCGGTGCTGATGCGCGACTACGCGCTGGCCGAGAACCTGGAGGGCATGTGGGCCGACGAACAGGACTCGCCCTACATCGAGACCAAGCGTTTTGACTGGTTCCGCGGCTACCACGTCGGTGGCCGCTCGCTGATGTGGGGGCGTCAGAGCTACCGCTTCTCCGATCTGGATTTCGAAGCGAACCTCAAGGACGGCATTGCCACCGACTGGCCGATCCGCTATGCCGACATCGCGCCGTGGTACGACCACGTGGAGAAATTCGCTGGCATCGCCGGCACGCGCGAAGGGCTGGACGTGCTGCCTGATGGCGAGTTCCTGCCACCGATCCCGCTGAACATCGTCGAGAAGGACGTCGCCGCGCGGATCCAGAAAGCCTTTGGTGGCACGCGCCACATGATCCACTCGCGCACGGCCAACATCACCAAGCCGATGCCCGAGCAGGGCCGGGTCAACTGCCAGTACCGCAACAAGTGCATCCTCGGCTGTCCCTTCGGCGCCTATTTCTCGACCCAGGCAGCAACGCTGCCGGCGGCGATGAAGACCGGCAACCTGACGCTGCGGCCGTTCTCGATCGTCAAGGAAGTGCTCTACGACAAGGACCGCAAGCGTGCGCGCGGCGTGGAGGTGATCGACGCCGAGACCGGCCAGACCTACGAGTACACGGCCAAGGTCATCTTCCTCAATGCGTCGTCGTTCAATTCGACCTGGCTGCTGATGAACTCGGCCACCGATGTCTGGGAGGGTGGACTGGGCTCGTCGTCCGGCGAGCTCGGGCACAACGTGATGGACCATCACTTCGGCGCGGGTGCATCGGGCCGCGTCGAAGGCTACGACGACAAGTACTACTTCGGCCGACGTCCCTGCGGGTTCTACATTCCGCGCTTCCGCAACGTGGCGTCGGACAAGCGTGGCTACCTGCGCGGCTTCGGCTACCAGGGCGGCGCGAGCCGCAACGGCTGGTCGCGCGAGATCGCCGAGCTGAACATCGGTGCCGACCTGAAGGAGGCGCTGAGCCTGCCGGGTGACTGGCGGATCGGCATGACCGGTTTCGGCGAGATGCTGCCGCACCATGGCAACACCATCCGCCTGGACCACGAACGCAAGGACAAGTGGGGGCTGCCGGTGCTGGCCATGGACGTGGCCATGCGCGAGAACGAGAAGGCGATGCGCAAGGACATGGCCGCCGATGCCGCCGAGATGCTGGAAGCCGCTGGCGTCAAGGATGTGGAGATGCACGACAACGACTATGCGCCGGGCAAGGGCATCCACGAAATGGGCACCGCGCGCATGGGCCGTGATCGGAAGACCTCGGTGCTGAATCAGCACAACCAGGTCTGGGATGCGCCCAACGTCTATGTCACCGACGGTGCGTGCATGACCTCCAGTGCTTGTGTGAATCCGTCGCTGACCTACATGGCGCTGACCGCACGGGCCGCCGACCATGCCGTGCGCGAACTGAAAGCGGGGAACCTGTAATGGATCGTCGTGAACTGTTGAGGATGATCTTTGCCGCCACCGGGGCGGCGATGATCGGCCTGCCGGCGCTGGCCAGCGCCAAGCTGCCGGCCGCGGCGCCAGGCGCTGGCTTCTCCGAGGCCGAGATCGCCACGCTGGATGAAATCGCCGAGACCATCCTGCCACGCACCCGCACCCCCGGCGCGAAGGATGCGGCCACGGGCGCCTTCATGGCGCGGTTCGTGACCGACTGCTACACCGCCCGGCAGCAGGCGACGTTCCGTGCCGGCCTGGCCGACATCGACAAGCGCGCCGGCGGAAGCTTCGTGGCCCTTGCGCCCGAGGCGCGCAGCACGCTGCTGCGCACGCTGGATGCGGAAGCCCGCAAGCGCGCGGTGGAGGTGAGCGAGACCGGCACCGGGGAAACCGCGAAGGCGATGCCGCATCCGTTCACCATGATCAAGCAATTGGCCATCTTCGGCTTCTTCACCTCGAAACAGGGCGCGACCGAAGTGCTGAAGTACGTCGCCGTGCCCGGACGCTACGATGGCGACATGGCCTACGCGCCAGGTACGCCGGCCTGGGCCACCAGCTGATGGAGTACGACAGGATGATCAGACCTTTCTTGATGGCCGCGGGCGTGCTGGCGGTGGTGCCGGTGTTCGCGCAGGCCGGTGCGGAGCGTGATCCGGCGAAGACCGAGGTATGGGCGCCGGTGGCGGAAGTCGCCACGCCGGTCGGCGCTGCGCCGTCGGATGCGATCGTGCTGTTCGATGGCAAGGACGTGTCCGCCTGGGAGGCGGAGCAGGGCGGGCGCGTGCCGTGGACGGTGGCCGACGGCGCGATGACCGTGGTGCCGGGCAGCAAGGGCATCCGCACCCGGCAGCGTTTCTGCGACATGCAGCTGCACGTGGAGTGGCGTACGCCGACCGATACCAAGGGCTTCGACGGCCAGAACCGCGGCAACAGCGGCATCTTCCTGCAGGAGCTGTATGAGCTGCAGGTGCTCGACAGCCACGGCAACCCGACCTACGCCAATGGCCAGGCTGGCTCGATCTACAAGCAGGCCATGCCGCTGGTGAATGCCGCGCGTGCGCCTGGCCAGTGGCAGGCCTACGACATCATCTGGAAGGCGCCGCGGTTCTCCGCCGGCGGCGGGCTGACCTCACCGGCGCGCATCACCGTGCTGCACAACGGCGTGCTGGTGCAGGACGACACCGTGCTGGCGGGCCGGACCGAGTACATCGGCGCGCCGTCGTACTCGCCACATGGCTGCGCGCCGCTGTACCTGCAGGAGCACGCCTCCAAGGTCAGCTACCGCAACATCTGGGTGCGCGAGCTGTAACGCTCGCGCCTACTTCGCCAGGAAGCTGGCGAGGTCATCGATCTCCTGCGCGGACAGCTGGGAGAAGGGCGGCATCAGCCCGCCGCCCTTGCTGATCTTTTCCTTGATCTGTGCCGGCGGCAGGCGCTTGCCGATGTCGGTGAGCGCGGGGAACGCGCCGGGCATGCCGGCACGATCAGCGCCGTGGCAGGCCACGCAGTTCGCCGCGTACAGCTTGGCACCGGCAGCGGGATCTTCCTTGGACCACGCCGGCAGCGCATGGCTTGCCGCGCACAGGGTCAGGGCCAGGGTCAGGACAGTTTTCAAACGAAGCTCCTTGGCGGGCTAGCGCGAAGCGCGGGCGGGCAGGCTGACGGTCAGGTGTTCACGCAGGTAGTCGGCGCCGGTCTGGATGACCTTGGCCGGGTCACGCGGCTGGTCGTGCTCGACGATGTACCACTTCACGCCGGCACTGCCGGCCGCCGGCAGGATCGCGTTCCAGTCGAGCACGCCCTGGCCGACGGCGGCGAATCCGCCTTCGTCTTCGGCCTGGCCCTTGGGCGCGTTGTCCTTGGCATGCACCGCGAACAGGCGGCCGCGGAACTTGCCCAGCATTACCACCGGGTCGTGGCCGGAGCGGGCCACCCAGGCCAGGTCCAGCTCGGTCTGCAGGTTCGGGCCGGCGGCTTCGAAAAGCAGCTCAAGGCCGGTGCGGCCATCGAAGTCGACCAGCTCGAAGTCATGGTTGTGGTAGGCCAGGCGCATGCCCTTGGCGCGCACCCGTTCGGAGATGCCGCCCAGTTCCTTGCCCAGCGCCGCCCAGCCGGCAGCATCCGTCGGCCGATCCTTGCTGTCCAGGTAGGGCACCACCAGCGTGGTGTTGCCGATGGCACGGTTGAAGGCCACCACCTTGTCGAGATCATTGCGCAGGTCGGCCAGCGCGGTGTGCGAGGAAATCGCCTTGATGCCGTACTTGTCGAGCAGCTGCTTCAGCTCTGCCGCGCTGACGTCCTGCGTGCCGACCGTTTCCACTGCATGCACGCCTGCGTCGTGGACGATCTTCAGCTGCTGGTCGAGCGTGCCGGCGTTGCGCAGCGTGTACATCTGCACCGCAATGGGCTTCTGTGCGCCGCCCGCTTCCGCAGCGAAGACGGGCAGGGTGGCGAGCAGCAGCAGTGCGGCGGTGGCGATCCTGCGTGTTGGAGCCTTCATCCGTACATCCTCCGGGGATTCATTCGAGGGTGGCCCAGGCGCGCGACCTGGCCGATGCGATGACGCGGTCGACGATCCGCGCCGAGCGCAGGCCGTCTTCGAAGGTGGGCAGGCCCTGCGGTGTCTCGCCGTCGATGGCGCGATAGGTGTCGGCGACGAACGCCTCGAAGCACTGTGCGTAGCCCTGCGCATGGCCTGGCGGCAGCGTCGACAGCCGGCGTTGTTCGGCAGTGCCGGCGCCGGGGCCACGCACGAAGGTTTCCTCGCGCTGGTCGGGTCGGCCGATCCACAGCCGCTCGGGATCTTCCTGATTGAACGCCACGCTCGCCTTGGCGCCATCGATCTCGAACCAGAGACGGTTGTGCCGCCCCGCCGAGACCTGGCTGACGGTCAGCGATGCCAATGTGCCTGCGCCGGTGCGGAACATCGCCATGGCCACGTCCTCGCTGGACACTGCCTGCGTCGCGCCGCCTGCCGTGGGTGTGCTGAAACTCTGCGCGCCCTCGGCGCTGCGCTGGGCGATCACCGTGGCGAAGGCCGCGCTGACTTCGGTGAAGCGCTCGCCGCTGACCCATTCCACCAGGTCGCACCAGTGCGAGCCGATGTCGGCGAACACGCGCGAGGTGCCGCCCAGCACCGGGTCGACGCGCCAGTTGTTGCTGGCCGGGTCCAGCAGCCAATCCTGCAGGTAGCTGCCGTGGATGAGGTGCAGGGGCCCTAGGTCGCCGGCCGCGATGCGTGCGCGGGCCTCGCGGACCACCGGGTGGTAGCGGTAGACGAAGGGCACCGTGGCGACCAGGCCGCGTGCTGCGGCCAGCGACGCCAGCGCCTGCGCATCGTCGAGGGTCGTGGCCAGCGGCTTCTCGCAGATCACGTGCTTGCCCGCTTCCAGCGCGGCCTGCGCCATCGGCCGGTGCAGGTGGTTGGGCGTGCACACATGCACCACCTGTACCTGCGGATCGGCGACGACCTCGTCGATATCGCGGTAAGCGCGCGGCACATTCCATGCCTGCGCCACGTCCTGCGCACGCTGCGGTGAAGACGCGGCCACGCCGCGTACGTCGGCACCGGCGAGCAGGGCGGCACGGCGGTGCACCGCGGCGATCATCCCCGTGCCGACAATGGCGATTCCAGGCTTTGGCATCGGCGTTGTTCTCAGCGGGTAGTGGCTGCGGCCGCGGCGGCGGGGCGGTCGCGGAACAGCAGCAGGAAGGCGACCAGCACGACCAGTGCAACGCCGGCCGGGAACAGCCAGATCTGCTGCCAGTTCGGCCCTGCGGCCGTGGTGTAGTGCTCCACCACCGCGCCGGACAGGAAGGTGCCGATCAGCATGCCCACGCCGTAGGTGGCCAGGGTGATGAAGCCCTGCGCGCTGCTGCGTGCATCAGGACCCGCGTGTGCATCGGTATAGATCTGTCCGGTGACGAAGAAGAAGTCGTAGCAGATGCCGTGCAGCACGATGCCGATCACCAGCAGCGAGAAGCCGCCGCCGGCATCACCGAAGGCGAACAGCGCATAGCGCACCACCCACGCCGCCATGCCCACCGCCAGCATGGTCTTCACTCCCAGCCGCACGAACAGGAACGGCATCGCCAGCATCAGCAGCACTTCGGACACCTGGCCCAGCGACTGCAGGCCGGCCGCGCCGCGCACGCCCAGGTCGTTGAGGTACGGGTTGGTGAAGTTGTAATAGAACGACAGTGGGATGCAGATGGCGATGGAAGCCAGGAAGAACACCAGGTAGGCGCGCGACTTCAGCAGGCGCAGCGAGTCCAGGCCGAGGATCTGCCCGAGCCCGGCGTCGCGCTGCTTGGCCAGCGGCGGCGTGTGCGGCAGGGTGAAGGCATACAGGCCCAGCAGCAGCGAGGCCACCGCTGCCATCCGGAAGGTGAGTTCAAGGCGGTGCGCCTGTTCCCAGCCCAGCCAGCCGATCAGCACGCCGGCGATGATCCAGCCGATGCTGCCGGCCACCCGCACCAGCGGGAACTGTTTCTCGGGCGACTGCATGTGCCGCATCGCCACGCTGTTGGCCAGCGCCAGCGTCGGCATGAACAGCAGCATGTAGCCCATCACACAGGCAGAGAACATGCTGAAGCTGGTCGCGGTGGAGGCCAGCCACATCAGCACCGCGCCGGCCAGGTGCAGTACCGCCAGGATGCGCTGTGCGGCGAAGTAGCGGTCCGCGATCAGGCCGACCAGGAAGGGAGCGACGATCGCGCCGATGGACTGGCTGAGGAAGGCCGTGGCCACCTGGCTGGCGCTGGCCTGCAGCGGGCCCTGCACCAGATAGGTGCCGAGGGTGACGAACCACGCCCCCCAGATGAAGAACTGCAGAAACATCATCGCGCCCAAGCGCGACATGGCGTGCGTCATGGCTTGCCCTCCCGGGGCGGTGTCAGCTCAGATTCCCAGCATGCGGTGCAGTGATGCGGCGTCGGTGCCGCTGTCGGCGAAGTCGTCGAAGGCGCGCTCGGTGACCCGGATGATGTGGTCGCGGATGAAGGCGGCACCCTCCCGTGCGCCGTCTTCGGGGTGCTTCAGGCAGCACTCCCATTCCAGTACCGCCCAGCCGGGGAAGTCGTACTGCGCGAACTTCGAGAAGATCGCCTTGAAGTCGACCTGGCCATCACCGAGCGAACGGAAGCGGCCCGGGCGATCGATCCAGTCCTGGTAGCCGCCATAGACGCCGCTGCGGGCGCTTGCGTGGTACTCCGCGTCCTTGACGTGGAAGATGCCGATGCGCGGGTGGTAGCGGTCGATGAAGCCGAGGTAGTCCATCTGCTGCAGCAGCAGGTGGCTGGGGTCGTAGAGTATCTTCGCGCGCGGATGGTGGTCGACCACCTCGAGGAAGCGCTCGAACGTCGCGCCGTCGTGCAGGTCTTCGCCCGGATGGATCTCGAAGCACAGGTCCACGCCGCAGTCGTCGAACGCATCGAGGATCGGGCGCCAGCGGCGGCCCAGTTCGGCGAAGGCTTCTTCCACCAGGCCCGGCGGGCGCTGCGGCCAGGGGTACATGTAGGGCCAGGCCAGTGCGCCGGAGAAGGTGGCGTGTGCAGTCAGCCCCAGACGTTGGCTGGCCTTGGCGCCCAGCATCAGCTGGTCCACCGCCCAGGCCTGGCGGGCGGCAGGATTACCGTGCGTGGCTGCCGGTGCGAAACCGTCAAACAGGCTGTCATAGGCGGGGTGCACCGCGACCAGCTGCCCCTGCAGGTGGGTCGACAGTTCGGTGATCTGCACGCCGTACCCGGCCAGCATGCCGGCGACGTCATCGCAGTAGGTCTGGCTGCGTGCCGCCTCGGCCAGATCGAACAGCTGGGGCGCGGTGGTGGGCACTTGTACGCCAGAATAGCCCAGCCCCGCGGCCCATCCGGCCAGCGTGTCCAGCCGATCAAAAGGAGCCTTGTCGCCGATGAACTGCGCCAGGAAAAGCGCCGGACCCTTGAGCGTCCTCACGTTGATTCGCCCTCGATGCAATCGATTGCATTACCCTAGCATGGGCTTTCCGCAGATCCGTTGTGCAGTGCACAGCGGCAACAGGAGCTAGGACCATGGCAACCATCTACGACATCGCAAAGCACGTAGGCGTCTCCGCAGGGACGGTGTCGCGGGCGTTGTCGCGGCCGGAAAAAGTGCTGCCGGCCACCCGCGCGCGCATCGAACAGGCGGCCGCCAAGCTGGGCTATGTGCCCAACACGGTGGCCCGCACGCTGAAGACCCAGCGCAGCGGCAAGATCCTGGTGACCGTGCCTGACATCGCCAACCCGTTCTTCGCGCAGATCCTGCAGGGCGCCGAAGAGGCGGCGCAGGCGGTCGGCTACGCCGTGCTGCTGGGCGATACCCAGCACCAGCCCGACCGCGAGGAACGCTACGCGCAGATGCTCAGGCGCAACGAAGCCGACGGCCTGATCGTGCTGGGGCACCGGCTGCCGCCGACCGCGCGCGAGATCGTGCAGGCGCTGGGCGCCGCCGCGCCGGTGGTCAACGGCTGCGAGTTCGATCCCGCGCTGGGCATTCCCAGCGTGCACATCGATAACGCCGCCGCCGCGCGCGCGGTGATGGAGCACCTGTATGCCCTTGGCCATGAGCGCATCGCCGTGGTCGGCGGGCCGCCGGACAATCCGCTGCACCAGCAGCGCCTGGAGGGCGTGCGCAGCGCCGGCAAGGCGCGCGGCCGGCTGCGCAACCTGAGCGTCGTACCCGGTGATTTCTCGCTGGAATCCGGCCATGCGGCGGCGAAGGCGCTGCTCGCGCTTCCGCTCGCGGCGACCGCGGTGTTCTGTTTCAGCGACCAGATGGCGCTGGGTGCGCTGGCGGCCTGCCGCGACCTGGGCATCCGCGTGCCGGACCAGCTGTCCATCGTCGGCTTCGATGATCTGGCCTCGTCCAGCTTCCTGACGCCGCCGCTGACCACCATCCGCCAGCCAATGCGGGAAATCGGTGCGCGGGCGGTCAACCTGCTGCTGGCGATCATCGAACGCGTCGATGTACCGCTGCAGCAGACGCTGGATTTCAGCCTGATGCTGCGGGGCTCGACGGCCGCGCCTGCCGCCGGCTGAGCGGCAGGCGCCGGCCAGGGCGCGGTGTTACTTCAGATGGGCCTTGGCGCAGGCCAGCACGTGGTTGTAGTCGCTGGACATGCACTGGTAGAAATCGCGCTTGGCGTCCGTCGCGCCTTCGCAGTCTGCATCGGTGATCTGCGGCAGCAGGCCGCGCATCGGCGTGGCCATGGCCTCGAACTTGGCGGCATCCATGTAGCCGCCGGCCACGTTCTTCGCGCCCACTTCCAGCATGGTTTCCAGCCCGTAGCGCGCGTTTTCGACGGCCTTGGGGCAGGACAGCTCGACATCGATGCGCTGCACTTCCAGCAGCGAGGCGGCGATGGCCTCGGCATCGGCCTTGACCTGCGGCGGCAGCGGCGTCGTGTCGGCATCGCCGCCCGCGGCCAGCGTCGGCAGCGGGCACAGCATCAACAGCAGCGCGGCGGGCAGCAGGCGGGGCATCGGGCATCCATGCGGGCAGGTGGGGCGCCAGTGTGCGCTGGCGTGGGCGCGGCCGCCAGAGGGCTGAACGGAACGCCGCGCACTGCCCCGGAACCGCCATGGCAATCCACTACCATGGGTCACCCCAGTGGATGTGCTGCCATGACCGACGTGATCCTTGCCCCGCCCAGGCCACCTGCCGCGCGCATCGCCGCCTGGCTGTTGATGCTGCTGGGCATGTGGCTGGCCCTGAAGCTGGGCCTGGTGGTCACCCTGTTGTCGGGCCTGCTGGTGTTCCAGCTGACCCACGTGCTGGCCAACACCGTGGAAGGCAAGCTGCCGCCGGGACGGGCGCGCGCGATTGCGGTCATCGTGCTTTCGGCGGTCATCATCGGTGCGCTGGTACTGGCCGGTATCGGCGTGGCCTCGTTCTTCCGCAACGAGACCGGCGGCCCCGACGTGCTGTTGGCGCGGCTGATGGACATCCTCAATACCTCGCGGCACCAGGTGCCCGCACTGCTGCAGCCGTACATTCCCGAAGACCTGACGCGGCTGCGCGAGGCGGTGAACGAATGGGCCGCCGAGCACCAGCGGCAGCTGGGCGTGGCCGGTACGTCGGTGGTGCAGGTGGGCGTGCGCGTGCTGATCGGCATGGTGCTGGGCGCGATGATCGCCCTGTACGACGAGTTGCCGCTGCCGAAGATGGGGCCGCTCGCGCAGGAACTGATCGGGCGCACCACGCGCCTGGCCGTGGCCTTCCGCCAGGTGGTGTTCGCCCAGGTGAAGATCTCGCTGCTCAACACGGTGTTCACCGCGGTGTTCCTGCTGGGCGTGCTGCCGCTGTTCGGCGTGCACCTGCCACTGTCTAAGACGCTGGTGCTGATCACTTTCCTCGCCGGCCTGCTGCCGGTGGTGGGCAACATCATCTCCAACACCATCATCACCATCGTGGCGCTGTCGGTGTCGTTCTACGTGGCGGTGGCGGCGCTGCTGTACCTGATCGTCATCCACAAGCTGGAGTACTTCCTCAACGCGCGCATCGTCGGCGGCGAGATCCAGGCGCGGGCCTGGGAGCTGCTGCTCGCGATGCTGGTGATGGAAGCGGCCTTCGGCCTGGCCGGGCTGGTGGCCGCCCCGGTGTTCTACGCCTACCTGAAGCGCGAACTGGTCGACCAGGGCTGGATCTGATCACGGCCTGGTCGCCCCGCATCGGTAGCGGCGGGCCATGCCCGGTGCAGGCGTGAAGGCGGCGCCACCACCACTGCACGCGCCAGTCACCGCACGCGGGGGAGGCTGGGCTCCCCTTCCATCCGGACCCAGCGCATGACCACGCTCACTCTGCCCGAACTGGCGAAGAAGATGGCCGGCATCGATTTCGCGATGCTGCAGACCCACGCAGCCGGCGAGATCGACGGCCGGCCGATGAGCAACAACGGCGACGTGGACTACGACGGAGACAGCTGGTTCTTCGCCCTGC
Organism: Stenotrophomonas sp. STEN087; assembly: GCF_056759115.1. NCBI lineage: Bacteria > Pseudomonadati > Pseudomonadota > Gammaproteobacteria > Lysobacterales > Lysobacteraceae > Stenotrophomonas > Stenotrophomonas sp. STEN087. Next base: position 44,959 of record NZ_JBRRCR010000018.1, read on the forward strand.
AGAGCACCGACATGGTGCAGCAGATCGAGGCCGATCCGAAGGTCGCGCTGGGCTTCACCGGCAGCAAGTCACTGCTGGGCAAGCCGCCGCTGTTCGTACATGTCACGGGCCGGGCCGCCATCATCCGCGAACGCGGCGTGCTGGCCCAGCACTGGGTTGAAGATTTGGAGCGCTGGTTCGAGCAGGGCGTGGATACGCCGGGGCTGGTGCTGATCCACGTGCATGCACAGCGCATCCAGTACTGGGATGGTGAGGACCACGGCGAACTGACGGTCTGACGCCTGGCGGCTCAGGCCCCTTCGAACACAGCCTCATCCACCCAGTCGGCCAGCTCCGGCGCCAGCGCATGTTCCACCGCCCGCCGCAGCAGCGCCGGGGCGATGTAGTGGCGGTGCACGGCATCGATCATCGCCATGTACAGGCGGCCGAAGCGGTTGTGGGTCTGCACGCGCGAGCCCAGGCTGATCTGCACGCTGCCGTCGTCGCCGAGCTGCACGCGAACGCTGCTGCGGAAGCGCAGGTGGCGGTCGTCGGCACCGAGCAGCACTTCGGCACTGCGGTCCTGCCCGTCGACGCGTGCGTCCAGCACTGGAAAACGGCCGGCGAACAGGCGGCTGCGGTCGGTGGACAGCAGCGACGACACCGGACAGCCCAGCGGCGAGGTCCGCAGGCGCAACGGTGCGACCAAGCGATTGCGCAGCGCCATCAGCCGTCCCACGCCGCCCGGCGGATTGCGCAGGAAACCGTCCAGCACCTCGGCCAGCAGCGCGGAGGCCGAGCGCTGCGTGCACTGCCCGCTGCGCAGGGTCAGCACGGTCAGGTCCTGGTAGTGGCTGGAGGGCAGCGCACCGGCCAGCAGGCCCTGCGCGTCGGGACGACCACTGTGCACCGGGTAGTGCGGCGTGCTGCGTTCGACGAACCCGCGCAACGGCCGCAGGTTGATCCGCCGCAGCGGGCCCAGCAGTGAACGGGTCTGCGCACACAGCCGCGCGCACAGGCTGGGCGGCGCGGCCTGCAGTGACAGCTGCAGCAGGGGCGCGGTGGCCAGCATGGCCGCACTCGGCCAATGCGGCTCCGGCAGTACTTCGGTCAGGCTGGGGATGTCGGCACTGTTGGCCTGCACCTGCGCGCGAGTGCTCTCGCTCATGGCCCCGGCCAGTTCATTGCTGTGGCACGACAGCGCGAACAGGGCAGGGTGGGCGGCGTGGTTGGAGGCGAACTGGTGCCAGGTGCCACCGCCGAAGCGCACGGTGAACAGGCAGTCCGGTGGAATGCGGATGCGCCGCAGGCTGCGAAGGAAGGCGGCCGGGTCGGTGGCCAGCTGCGCATCGGCGGCGGTGGCGAAGCGCAGCTCCGCACCGGCGCTGCCGGCGATGGCGGTGAACATGCGCGGGCCGGCATGGCGATGGAACGGATGGCCGCCGCCGGCGACCACGAAGCTGTACAACGAGGACGCATCGCCGTGCTGCAGGTGCATCCCGCCCAGCCGCGCGGAGGGTTCATCCAGCGCATCGATGAAGGCCGGATGGTGGCGCTGGCGTTCGCCGGCATCCTTCACCAGCGCGTCGCCGGCACCGATGCCGAGCTGGGCGATGAGGGTGACTTCGATGGGGCCGGCGCCGTCCTGTGCGGGCAGCTGGACACCTGGAAACGAACGGCTGTTGCGGGTCGAACCAGGCATCGTCGTGCTCCTTGTCAGCGGGCAGGGGACTTGCGGCGTGCGCGGGCTTCGCGCTTGAGCGGGCCACCGACCGGACACACTTCGGCGGCCCAGGAGAACAGGGTGTTGGCCAGACGCTCGGGCACCTGGCGGAAATACACGAACTGGCCGCGCTTCTCGCGTTCGATCAGGCCGGCCTCTTCGAGGATGCGCAGGTGGCTGGACAGCGCCGGCTTGCTGAAGTCGAAACGCTCGGCCAGCTCGCCCGCGCTCAGTTCGCCGGCACTGAGGTAGGCCAGGATCTGCCGGCGGGCACCGGAGGCAAGGGCTTCGAAGATGCGGTCCATGGGTCGTTAATTAACTAATTCGTTAATTGATGATCCCGCGTGCATGGGGCCGTGTCAAGCGGGCGCGCCCGTTGCGCAGCAGCCCCTGCCTTTGCCATCCTCCCCGCTGATTTCGATCCGTTGGAGCTGTGATGCGTGCTGCGCCCTGGTTGATGGCTGGCCTGCTGCTGCCCGTGCTGGCGGTGGCGCAGCCGTCGCGCGCGCCGAAGACGGCCGTCGCACAGGATTCCTTCAGCGAACTGTTCGACACCGCGTGCATGCAGCACATCGGCGCCCCGGCACGGCTGCAGGCGCTGATGGAGGCCAATGGGCTGACCCCGCTGCAACCGGCCGAGGCGGCCACCCTGTTGCAGGGGCAGCCGGGCGTGGCGTGGCTGGTGCCATTGGCCAGCGGGCGTTATGCGGTGAGCTGGGCCGACGACGGCACCTGCAGCGTGTATGCGGAGAAGGCCGAACCGGCGGTGGTGCAGAAGGGCTTTGCGCGGTTGATGCAGGCGGCGCCGAAACCGCTGCAGGTGCGTTCGCTGCCCGGCAGCGGGCCGCTGCCGGCCGACCAGGTGGCCATCCAGTACGGCTGGGCCACGCCGGGCGAAACCAGGCTGCGCGTCCGTTTCCGCCTGGTCACCCGGCAGGCCGCCGAAGCTGGCGTGCAGGCGATGGCCTCGGCCAGCCCGGGTGAAGCCATGCTCGAACAGGCGTCCACGCCGCCGGGCGACACGGCACTCCCGCGCTAGGGCCGGGCCCGGGGCCTACGATTCATCCAGCGCATCCGGATGTGGTATATCGTTTATCGATAAATCCATCCCGGGCGGCGAGGCTGCCCCACACCGGAGGCTGCTTGACCGCTCGTCCCGCCCGCGCCGAATCCGCGCGAGGCTTGTTTACCCTGGCCCAGACCGCCGTGCAGGCCGTACGGGCAATGTGCTGGCTGGGCATCCTGGCCGCGCTGCTGGCCGTGCCCCTGGTGGCCTACGACCGGCGCTGGCTGCTGGACAGCGTGCACGACGCGCACGCCGCGGCCGTCCACGGCAGCGATCTGTTCCTGCATTTCTGCATCGGCCTGGGCAGCATCGTCGCCCTGCTGGTGCTGTGCCTGGTGTTCCTGCGGCACCTGGCGCGCCTGCTGCGCTCGGCCGCCGGCGCGCGCCCGTTCACCCATGCCAATGCGCAGCGCCTGCAGCGCATGGCGTGGCTGATGCTGGCGATGGAAGTGCTGTCGATCATCATCGGCGTGTACGCGTCCTGGATGGGCCCGGATTTCGCCTGGATGGAAGTCGGCGGCGGCATGTCCATCACCGGCCTGATCGCGGTGCTGATGCTGTTCGTACTGGCGCGCGTGTTCGCCGCCGGTGCGGCCATGCGTGATGACCTCGACGGTGTCATCTGATGGCGATCGTCATCACGCTCGACCGCATGCTGCAGGAACGGGGCATGACCCTGTCCGAGCTGGCCGGGCGCATCGACATCACCCTGGCCAACCTGTCCATCCTCAAGACCGGCAAGGCACGCGCCATCCGCTTCTCGACGCTGGATGCGATCTGCCGCGAGCTGCAGTGCACGCCGGGCGACCTGCTCGGGCACGACCCGCTGCAGGCGCAGGACGACGACTGAAACACCCCTCTCTCCCTTACCTCATGAAGAAACGGAACCGAAATGGAATGGTTGGCTGACCCCTCGATCTGGATGGGCCTTGCGACCCTGATCGTGCTTGAGATCGTGCTTGGCATCGACAACCTGGTGTTCATCGCGATCCTGGCCGACAAGCTGCCACCGCACCAGCGTGACCGCGCGCGGGTGATCGGCCTGAGCCTGGCCCTGCTGATGCGCCTGGTGCTGCTGGCCGCGCTGGCCTGGATCATGAAACTGACCGAGCCGCTGCTGACGCTGTTCGATCACAGCTTCTCCGGGCGCGACCTGATCCTGCTGGGCGGCGGCCTGTTCCTGCTGTTCAAGGGCACCATGGAACTGCACGAGCGCCTGGAAGGCCGCCAGCACGAGGACAACGGCAAGAAGGTCTATGCCAGCTTCGCGATGGTGGTGGCGCAGATCGTGGTGCTCGACGCGGTGTTCTCGCTGGACTCGGTGATCACTGCCGTCGGCATGGTCGACAACCTGGGCGTGATGTACGCCGCGGTGACCATCGCCATGGTGCTGATGCTGCTGGCCAGCAAGCCGCTGACCCGCTTCGTCAACAAGCATCCCACCGTGGTCGTGCTGTGCCTGGGCTTCCTGTTGATGATCGGCTTCAGCCTGGTGGCCGAAGGCCTGGGCTACAAGATTCCGAAGGGATATCTGTACGCGGCCATCGCGTTCTCGATCCTGGTGGAAGCCTTCAACCAGTGGGTGCGCTTCAACCGCGAACGCAACGAGCGCCGCCAGCCATTCCGCCAGCGCACCGCCGATGCAGTGCTGCGCATGCTGGGTGCACGCCCGGCCAACGGCCACGATGACGCCGGCGAAGAGGAGCACGGTGATGCGGAGGAGCGCCTGCAGCCCGCCGAGCACGAGATGATCCGCAGCGTATTGGGCCTGGCCGACCGGCCGGTGTCGAGCGTGATGACGGTGCGCTCCGACGTGCAGTGGATCGACCTGGCGCGTGGCCAGGACGACGTGGTGGCGCGTCTGGTGGCGTCGCCGCATACGCGCCTGCTGGTGGGCGAGGGCGACCTGGACAGCCTGCGTGGCGTGGTGCAGAGCCGCGACCTGCTGGCCGACCTGCTGCAGGGCCGGCCGCTGCAGCTGGAGGGCAACCTGCGCGAGCCGCAGTATGTGCTGTCCAGCGCCAGCGCATTGCAGGCATTGGAACTGATCCGCCAGCACCCGGTGCCGCTGGCGGTGGCCGTGGACGAGTACGGCAGCGTGGAAGGCCTGGTGACCGCCAACGACCTGCTGGCGGCGATCGCCGGTGACCTGGCCGATACCCAGGACGAGCGCTACGGCGTGGTGGCGCAGGGCGAGGACCAGTGGGAAGCCGATGGCGCGCTGACTCTGGACGACCTGCAGCGCCTGGCGGGTGTGTCGCTGCCGCGCAGCAGCGACTACATGACCATTTCCGGCCTGGTGCTGGACCAGCTGGGGCGCCTGCCGGATGAAGGCGATGCCGTGGATGTGGCCGACGTGCGCATCACCGTGCTGGCGATGGAGAAGCGCCGCATCGCGCGTCTGCGCGTGCAAAGGCTGGCGCCGTAACGCGCGCCTGCCTCTTGTAGAGCCGAGCCCACGCTCGGCTGTTTTTGCGTTTTGTAGAGCCGAGCCCACGCTCGGCTGTTTTTCCCGCAGCCGAGCATGGCTCGGCTCTACAGTTGGTGTAGCCGAGCATAGGCTCGGCTCTACCCATTGCAACCTCCGCCCGTCACCATGGCGGGCCCCACGTTCTGGAATGCCGCAGTGCTGAGTACGATTGGATTGTTGATGGGCCTGTACGTGGCCTGGCGCCTGTTCTGGCCGCTGCGCCTCCAGGTGTGGGCCAAGGCCTTGTTGTCGCTGCTGCTGGTGGGCCTGGCCGTGCAGCTGCGCATCGTCGCCACGTTCTGCGGCACGATGGCCTCGCCGGAAATTCCGAAGATGGCCATCGCCGTGCTGGCCACCGGCTCGACCGCCGTGCTGCTGCTGGCGCTGGCGATGCTGCTGTTCGATGCCGGCCTGCTGTTGGCGCGCGTGCTGCGCCTGCCGCGCGCAGTCTCGGCCCTGCGTACGCCGCTGCTGCGTCCGCTGGCCGCAGGTGTCGCCCTGCTGCTCAGCGCCTACGGCGTCAGCCAGGGCATGGCAGTGCCGAAGCCGCGTCAGGTCGAGGTGGCGATCAAGGATCTGCCGGCCGCCTTCGATGGCTACCGCATGCTGCAGCTCACCGACATCCACGCCAGCCGCCTGCTGACCGGCGACTGGGTGCGCCAGGTGGTGGCCGAAAGCAATGCGCTGAAGCCTGACCTGATCGTGATCACCGGTGACCTGATCGATGGCACGGTGGATGCACGCCGCGACGATTTCCGTCCGCTGGGCGACCTGCACGCGCCGGACGGGGTGATCGCCATCACCGGCAACCATGAGTACTACGCGCAGTACAGCGACTGGATGCAGGCCTTCCGCGCGCTGCACATGCAGGTGCTGGAAAACAGCCACACCCAGGTGCGGCGTGGCGATGCCGCGCTGACCATTGCCGGTGTCACCGACCCGGTGGCGGCGCGCTACGGCCTGCCGCTGCCCGACCTGCAGGCGGCGCTGGCCGGTGCCGATCCTGCCGCACCGGTGATCCTCCTTGACCATCGCCCGCGCAATGCCGCCGATGCCGCCGCACGCGGGGTGAAGCTGCAGCTGTCCGGCCACACCCATGGCGGGCAGATCATCGGCATGGACCAGCTGGTGAAGCGGGCCAATGGTGGCTTTGTCTCCGGCCGCTACGAGGTGGATGGCATGACCCTGTACGTGAGCAACGGCGCTGGCCTGTGGGCCGGTTTCCCCGCGCGCATCGGCGTGCCTTCGGAAATCACCCTGTTCACCCTGCGTCGCGCGCCGTGAACTCTGATGGGGTCGGATCCCTTTGCCAACGGCAAAGGGCTCTGACCCCGCAAGCGCCTGGGGTCAGAGCCGATTCCCTGCGGGAATGGGATCCGACCCCGCGCGCCCTGGCTCATCACGCCGCCCGCAGCGGCCGCGCATGCACGCCGCGCTTCAGCGACTGCGCCCGCTTGGCAATGGCGCGGACCACGAAGGCCGTGAACAACAGGGCCGAAGGCACGGCGTACCAGAAATTGGTCGGCACGCGCTTGAAGTACGAATAGGTGAACACCGCCGCGATGATCCACATGCCGGTCACGTGCAGGCGGCGCCATGCGGTGGGGCCCATGCGCCGGGCGATGCCGCGGTGCGAGGTGATCGCCAGCGCGAGGATGGCCACGTAGCCCACCGTGCCGGGCAGGTTGGCCAGGGCCGAGCGTGCCGGCCAGAACGCCGGGTTGAGGATGCCGAACGCGGTGATCGCGATGGCATGCAGCAGGTGCGAGAACGCGAACGACAGGCCGATGATCCGGCGTTCGCGCAGCAGGAAACGGCTGGTCGGCCCCGGCAGCAGGCTGGCGAACGACGAAGCAGTGAACGCCGCCAGGAACAGCAGGAACGAGGTGCGTGCGGTGACCCGGATGGCCGCGCGGCTGCCTTCGGCCACGTCGGCGTGCAGGGCGAACGCGGCCAGCGCAAAGGCGATGAGCACCACGGCAATGGCCACGAACAGGCGCCAGCCGTGCAGGAAGGAAGTGTTGGAAACAGCCATCGATCAAGCCTCGGAATGGAGAAGGGTAGTGCCGGCCGCTGGCCGGCAATCAGGGAAAGCGGTCAGCACAACCAGCACGCCGGCCGCGCACAGTTCGCCCAGCAAGGGCGCAGCCACCACGCGCAGTGCATCAGTGGTCACGCCATGCGCCTCGGCCAGCGCCTGCAGGGCGTCATCCACGCGCGCACCGTCGTTGCCAAAGGCCGACAGCAGCGCATAGGCCAGCGGTGCCAGTTCCTGGACCTGCAGGTGGTAATCCGCCAGGCGGCGCAGCAGCAGAAGCGTCGGCTCGTCTGCGGCGGCATCGTCCAGCGTGGCGTCCTCATGCACCGGCCACTGGTAGCCCAGTACCCGCACCAGCGCAGACAGCGCCAGCACGTCGCGGCCCGCAGGCGTGTGCTGCAGCGAATGCCCGGCGTCGCGCACTTCGATGTGCAGCGCCTGCTGGGTGCTTTCGTAGTGCGCCAGCTCCGCCGCCCAGCCGGGCAGCGCGAACGTATCCTGCGTTGCCAGCCACGCAGCGAACTCGCTGGCGATCTGCGGAAACAACGGGGTATGGCAGGGGTGATGTGCGTAGTAGTACTCGACCAGGCTGCGCCAGCGCGCTTCGCCCAGTTGTTCCTGCAGGCGCGGCAGGCTGCCGGCCAGCAGGCTGTCCAGGCTGTCGATGCACAGGCGGCGGTACACCGCCAGCCGGCGTGCCTCGATGCAATCGGGCGCCGGCATCGACGGGTCGCGCACATGGTCGACCCAGCGCTGCTGCAGGGTGGCCAGCGACTCAGCCATGGGCCATCTCCGGCAGCAGCACCTCGGCCTGGGCCTGGCGGATCTGCGTGACCTCGGCCAGCAGTTCGGCCAGCGGCGGGAAGTTGAAATCGCGCTCCAGCAGGGTGGGGCGCACGCCGACACGCGCATAGGCCTCGCGCAGCAGCGCCCAGACCACGCCCTTCACCGGCGCGCCGTGGGTGTCGATCTTGAAGCCATCGTCTTCGTCGAAGTGACCGGCCACGTGCAGCGAGGCGACACGGTGGCTGGGGACGCGGGCGAGGAAATCGAAGGCGTCGTAGCCGTTGTTGCAGGCGTTGACGAAGACGTTGTTGACGTCCAGCAGCAGGTCGCAGTCTGCTTCTGCCAGCACGGCGTTGATGAAGTCGATCTCGCTCATGTCCGCGCCGGGCACAGCGTAGTAGGAGATGTTCTCCACCGCGATGCGCCGGCCCAGCGTGTCCTGCACCTGGGCGATGCGCCCGGCGACGTGGCGCACGGCTTCGGCGGTGAACGGCAGCGGCAGCAGGTCGTAGACATGGCCGCCGGCAGCGCAGTAGCTCAGGTGTTCGCTGTACAGCTGCACCTGGTGCAGCTCGAGGAAGGCGCGGGTCTGCGCCAGCAGGGTGCGGTCCAGCGGGTCCGGGCCGCCCAGCGACAGCGACAGGCCGTGGCAGGTCAGGCGGTGGCGTTCGCTGAGCTGGCGCAGCGCGGCACCGTGGGCGCCACCGACGCCGATCCAGTTGTCGGGCGAGACTTCGAGGAAGTCGATGGCGTCGGCGGGCATTGCCAGCAACTCGTCAATCAGGCCACGGCGCAGGCCAAGACCAGCGCTGGCGGAAGGCAGGGGCAGGGACATGCGCGGTACTCCAGGGCAGTGGCGCCACCACGAGGGCGGCGCCGTTGGGGGCAATCAGTCGTTGACGCGGGAGAACAGGCCCTTCGGCATCGGCTTGCCGTTGGCGGTGTAGACGCTGCGCAGGTAGTCGTGCGCTTCCTGTTCGCTGATGTAGCCGTCGTGGTCGGCGTCGATGCGGTCGAATTCGGCGGCACGCTTGCCGGCCACGGCGTTGAACTCGGCACGCGAGACCCGGCCGTCGTGGTCACGGTCGGTGCGGGCAAACGAGGCGTCCCCGCACTTGCCTTCGCCGCACTGGCCTTCGGCCACCTTGGCCTTGCCGGCGGGCTTGCTGGTGGCGGCCTTGTTGGCGCCGCACTTGCCTTCACCGCACTTGCCTTCGGCGGCGGCGCTCATGGCCACGGCACTGATCGCCAGCGGCTGGATCGCGGCGGCCTGGCCAGCCAGCAGCAGGCCGCCAGCCAGGGCGATACCGATGGCGCCGATGCGCGGCAGACGGGAAGCAGCGGTGTTCTTGGTCGAGACGGACATGGTGGTGACTCCTTGGGATGTGCACGCAGGGCGTGCGGGATGGACGCCGCGGGAAGGCGACGGAATGCGATGCGAAGAAAAGTGGGAAAGGGCGGAGGCGGATCAGGCGCTGCGGCGACGGCGCAGCACATGGGCCAGCAGCAGGGCGCCGCCGAGCAGGGCACCGCCGAATCCAATGCCCGGCAGCAGTGCGGCAATGGGCAGCAGCAGGGCGACCAGGCTGACGCCCCAGCCGAGGCGGTCATCGCCAACTGCGGCACGCTGCGGGCCGGCCAGCAGGCGGTCCAGGCTGAGTGCGCCGCCACCGTTGAGGATCAGCGGCAGCAGCATGGCCAGGAACAGCAGCGGCAGCTTGAAGTTGCCATAGCCCTGGTCGGTGATGGCATAGCCCTGCCAGAGTTCGCCGAGGCCGTTCCACTGGTCGGGCCAGTGCACGGCGGCGATGGCGACCACGGTCAGCACCCAGAAGATGTAGGCCACCGAACGCGTGGCCAGGCCGAGCAGCAGCATCACCGCGCCCACCAGTTCCAGCCACGTGGCGAGCTGCCAGTTGAGCGAGGCGGGCAGGGTGGAGAAGGGGAACGGGAAGCGGCCGTCCAGATCGGCGAACCAGTTCTGGCCGCCCAGCTTCTCGCGGCCGGATTCAAAGAACTCCCAGGCCAGCAGGGCGCGCAGGGCCAGCGGCGAAAGCCAGCGGCCGACGGCATCCAGGCGCGGGGTGTAGAGGGAGGAGGCGGTGCTGATCATGGGTGTGTCCTGCGGGCCGGTGGTCGATGGAGGCCATTTCGGGCCACGCAGGTATCGGCAACGTGTGCCGATGCCCGGGGTTTTGTCAGCGACTGTGGCTGCGGCAGGGGTTTCGTACAGTTGGATACAAAGACGCCGCGTCGGGGCGCATCGGCGCGCTGCGCGCCCGCGTGCGGGGAAGCCTGTTCCCCCGGTAGTGCCGGACCATGCCCGGCGGCCGAATGTATCGGACTGTAGGAACCGGCCGCCGCCCTACAGTCCGGTACAACTCGGCGCCGCAGCGAAACAGCAGCGATACACCCACCGGCGGAAATGGCCACTCCCAACACCGGAGTGCCACCCATGATCCGCACCACCCTGCTTGCCGCTGCCCTGGCCCTGGCCGGCGCCGCCACCCCCGCCTTTGCCGCGCAGGCCGATGCCGGCGCGCCGCCCACCATCATCCTGGTACATGGCGCCTTCGCCGATGGCTCCAGCTGGAACAAGGTCATCAGCACCCTGCACGACTGGAAGCTGCCGGCGGTGGCCGTGCAGAACCCGCTCAGCTCGCTGGCTGACGACGTGGCGGCCACCCGCCGCGCGATTGCCGCGGCACCGGGCAAGGTGGTGCTGGTCGGCCACAGCTGGGGCGGCACGGTCATCACCGAAGCGGGCAACGATCCCAAGGTGCAGGCGCTGGTCTACGTGGCCGCGTTCGCACCGGATGTCGGCCAGTCCTCCGCGCAGCAGGGCGAAGGCTTCCCGGTCGGCCCCGGGCTGACCCGCCTGCAGGAGAAGGACGGCTACCTGACCCTGCCGGCCGATGCCATCGCCCAGGATTTCGCACCCGACGTGATGAAGAAGACCGCCGCCCTGCTGTACAGCACGCAGGTGCCGTTGAAGGCCAGTGCGCTGGGGGAGGCCGTGACCACCGCAGCGTGGCGCAGCAAGCCGAGCTGGTACGTGGTCAGCCGCGATGACCGCATGCTCTCGCCGCAGCTGCAGGTCGCCACCGCACGGCGCATCGGCGCGCAGCTGCAGTCGATCGGCAGCAGCCATGTAGCGCTGCTCTCGCACCCGGCGCAGGTGACCGACAGCATCCTGGAAGCTGCCGGGGTGAAGCCGGCCGAGCTGCCGCTGGCCGAGCAGGGGGGCTGAGCGATGGCCACGCTTCGTGCCTACACCGTGCCGCTGCTGCTGGCCCTGCTCGGCGCCGCTGCGCTGCTGCTGGCCTGGCCCAGCCCCGAAGCCGGTGCACAGACCGCCGAGGCCGCACCCGCGGCGGGATTCAGCGGCGGTGGGCCGTGGCACAACAGCCCGCCGCTGACCCTGCAGCAGCTGCGCGGGCAGGTGGTGCTGGTCGAGTTCTGGACCTACGGCTGCAGCAACTGCCTCAACGTCGCGCCGTACGTGCACCAGTGGCATGCGCGTTATGCGCCGAAGGGCCTGCGCGTGATCGGCGTGCACACGCCGGAATTCGCCTATGAAGGCCTGCAGGGCAACGTGCGCCATGCGATCCGCCGCCTCGACATCACCTGGCCGGTGGTGCAGGACAACCAGTACCGCATCTGGAACGCGTGGGGCAATCGATTCTGGCCGGCGCTGTACCTGGTCGACCGCCAGGGCCGGGTGGTCTACCGCCATTACGGCGAAGGCGATTACGCACGTACCGAAAGCGAGATCCAGCGCCTGCTGGCCAGCCCCTGAGCCGCGCTACCATGGCCGCGCCGCGCGGCCTTGTCCTCCGCCGCCATCGAGAACGCAATGAACCACGTACCGCACATCCTTGTCGTCGACGATGACAGCGACATCCGCCAGATGCTGGCCGACTACCTGCAGCGCAACGGCCTGCGCGTCAGCCAGGCCGATGGTGGCCGCGCCATGCGTGCGCTGATGGACACCCATGCGGTGGACCTGGTGGTGCTGGACGTGATGATGCCGGGCGAGGATGGCCTGAGCCTGTGCCGCAATCTGCGGGCCGGCAAGCACCGCGCCGTGCCGGTGGTGCTGCTGACCGCCCGCGATGATGAGACCGACCGCATCATTGGCCTGGAAATGGGCGCCGATGATTACGTGACCAAACCCTTCTCCTCGCGCGAACTGCTGGCGCGCATCAATGCGGTGATCCGCCGCACGCAGATGCTGCCGCCGAACCTGCAGGTGAGCGAAGCCGGTCGCCAGCTGGCCTTCGGCGAATGGCGCCTGGATACCACCGCCCGCCACCTGCTGGATGCGCAGGACACCGCCTATCCGCTCAGCGGCGCCGAGTTCCGGTTGCTGCGCGTGTTCCTCGACCATGCCAACCGCGTGCTCAGCCGCGACCAGCTGCTCAGCCTCACCCAGGGCCGCGATGCCGAACTGTTCGACCGCTCGATCGACCTGCTGGTCAGCCGCGTGCGCCAGCGCCTGGGCGACGACGCGCGCGAGCCGACCTACATCAAGACCGTGCGCAGCGAAGGCTATGTGTTCAGCGTGCCGGTGCAGCTGCTGGGGCCGGAGGAATGAACGCCGCCGCGCGCCGCCTGCCGTGGCCGCGCACCTTGTCCGCGCGCCTGCTGCTGTTGCTGCTGGGCGGGCTGACCCTGGCCCACGCGCTGTCGTTCGGCCTGCTGTTCTTCGAGCGCTACCAGGCCACGCGCAGCATGATGCTGCGCAACCTGGACGAGGACGTGGCGGTGAGCGTGGCCCTGCTGGAGCACCTGCCGGCCGACCAACGCGAGGCCTGGGTGCCGCGCCTGGAACGGCGCACCTACCGCTACCTGCTGCGCCCGGCCGCCGCCGGACCGGCGCTGGAAACCGAGCGTGCACGCCAAGTCACCGCCATCATCGATGACAGCCTGGAGCATCGCTATCCGCTGCAGGCCCGCCAGGTCGCGCGCCTGCCCGAACGTTTCGAGGTGGAACTGCGGCTGCACGATGGCACGCCGCTGACCATCGAAGTAACGCCGTCCGGCCTGCCGCTGGCGCGCTGGCTGCCAGCCGTGCTGCTGGCGCAGCTGGCCCTGCTGCTGTTGTGCGCGTGGCTGGCGGTACGGCTGGCGCTGCGGCCTTTGCAGCAGCTGTCGCACGCCGTCGAGCACCTGCAGCCGGGCAAGGACGCACCGATGCTGGCCGAAGATGGCCCCGCCGAAGTCGGTACGGCGGCCGCCGCATTGAATGCGCTGCAGGCGCGCATCCGTGGCCATGTCAGCGAGCGCCTGCAGATTCTCGCGGCGATCTCGCACGACCTGCAGACGCCGATCACGCGGATGAAGCTGCGGGTGGAAACGCTGCCCGAAGACGCGACCCAGCAGCGCCTGCTGGATGACCTGGACCACCTCGGCCAGCTGGTGCGCGAGGGCGTGGCCTATGCACGCAGCAGCCACGTGGCCAGTGGTGCGCCGGTGGCAATGGATCTCGGCGCATTCCTGGCCAGCGTGGTCGGTGATTACGAGGACATGGGCAAGCCGGTCTCGGGCGGTGCACCGTCGGGGCTGACGGTGCAGACCTGGCCGCAGCCGCTGCGGCGGGTGGTCGGCAACCTGGTGGACAACGCGCTGCGCTATGCCGGCAGTGCCGAGATCGATGCGGGTCGCGATGCGGCCGGCAAGCCGTGGATCAGCGTGTCTGATCGCGGCCCGGGCATTCCCGAGGACCAGCTGCAGGCCGTGCTGGCCCCGTTCCACCGGCTGGAGAGCTCGCGCAACCGTGATACCGGCGGCACCGGGCTGGGCCTGGCCATCGCCGTGCAGCTGGCGCAGTCGCTGGGCGGTTCGCTGCAGCTGCGCAACCGCGAAGGCGGTGGCCTGCAGGCGGTGCTGCAGCTGCCGGGCTGATGGGTGGGGTCGGATCCCTTTGCCACCGGCAAAGGGCTCTGACCCCGCGCCCTGCCTGCAGATGCACCGCGCCGTCACCCCGCGCGTGACACCCTCCGGCCATGAATGAAATGACGGCGGCGCGGCAGCGCTCGATGTGGGTCGCGGGCCTGTCCACCGTGGTGGAGTGGTACGACTTCACCCTGTACCTGTATTTCGCCACCGTGTTGTCGCGGGTGTTCTTCGGCGGCGGCGAGCAGGCGATGTTGGTCACGCTGGCGGGCTTCGCCGTCTCCTACCTGATGCGCCCGCTCGGCGCGCTGTGCTTCGGCCACCTCGGTGATCGCCTCGGCCGGCGCTGGATGCTGCTGGCCTCGATGGCGCTGATGGCGGCGGCGATGCTGGCCACCGCCCTGCTGCCGACGGCCGCCACGGCGGGTACCACGGCCGGCGTGCTGCTGCTGATCCTGCGCTGCGTGATGGCTTTTTCGGTAGGCGGCGAGTACACCGGCGTGGTGGCCTACCTGCTGGAAAGCGCGCCGGCGCGTCGGCGTGGACTGGTCACATCGCTGGCCTCGGCGGCCAGTGAAGTGGGCGCGCTGCTGGCGGTGGCGATCTCCGCGGTGACGGTGGCAATGCTGACGCCCGCACAGCTGGATGGCTGGGGCTGGCGCATTCCGTTCTTCGTCGGTGCCGCGCTCGCGCTGGTGATCCTCATTGCGCGTTCGGGCATGCACGAATCGCCCGAGTTCGAGCGCCAGCGTCGCGAGGGCAGTATTCCGGCGACGCCGCTGCGCCACGTACTGCGCAACCATCCCGGCGCGGTGGCGCGCACCTTCGCGATTTCCGCACTCGGTTCGATCACTTACTACGTCGGCATTACCTACGTGCCGGCGTTCCTGCACGCGCAGGGACACGATGAAGGCGATGCGCTGTGGTTGTCGACGGTGGCGGCAGTGGCGGTCATCGCCATCACGCCGCTGTGCGGACTGCTGTCCGATCGCTTCGGGCGGCGACCGCTGCTGCTGGGGCTGACCGTGCTGGCGGCGCTGCTGCCGCTGTCGATGTTCGGCTGGATGGCCGAAGCCGCGCCGCTGGGCATCGCGCTGGCGGCGGTGGTGCTGGCCTGCGTGGCAGGTGGCATCAGCGCGGTAGCGGCACCGGCCACGGCCGAGCAGTTCCCGGGCGAGGGCCGGGTGAGCGGGCTGGCACTGGGGGTGACCATGGCCACGGCGGTGTTCGGCGGTGCGACACCGTGGCTGGCGCAGTGGTGGGTGGAACGCAGCGGCTGGGCGGCGGCGCCGGGCGCGATGATCGCGCTGGTGGCGGTGCTGGTGCTGCCGGTGCTGTGGACCCTGCCCGAGACGACCCCGGGCAGGGGCAAGCGCTAGGCGATCAGACCGCCAGGGTCTGCTCGATGTCGGCCAGCACGGCCGGCGCATCCACGCCGATGGCGATCGACTGCAGCACGTGGCCATCCCACACGCTGGGGCCGAAGGCCAGGCCTTCCGGCTTGGGGATGGTCATGCCGCGGGCAACGCCGTCGGTGGCCACGCGCACGCTGGCGCGCTCGAACTGGAACAGCTCCGGGCGGGTCAGGGCGATGCAGGCGCAGCAGTCATGCACGACCATGCCCTTGTGCCCGGCCTGCAGGTAGAAGTCCACGTAGTCCTGCGACAGCGCACGCACCAGCTCGGCATCGGCACCGCCGATGGCAGCCAGCTTGTCCAGGCCGTCACGGTCCATTTCCACGCGGGTAGTGACGTCCAGGCCGATGGCGGTGACCGGCCACTGCGCGGTGAACACGATGTCGGCCGCTTCGGCGTCGCCCCAGATGTTGGCCTCGGCGGCCGGGGTGATGTTGCCGTTGACGTGGAAGGCGCCGCCCATCAGGACTACGCCGCGCACCAGGCCGGCGATGTCCGGGGCCTGCTGCAGGGCCAGGGCCAGGTTGGTCATGCGGCCGACCGCGATCAGGCTCACTTCGCCCGGGTGGGCGCGGACCAGGTCGATGATCAGCTGATGGGCCGGGCGCGCATCGGCGGCCACGTCCAGCGCAGCCGGCACCGGGTGGTTGCCCAGGCCGTTGTGGCCATGGATGTGCACCGGCCAGGCTTCCGGGGTGGCTTCGGGCTGCAGCGGGCCGGCGGCGCCGCGCGCGACCGGGGCGGCAAAGCCCCAGGCCTGCTTCAGGTACAGCGCGTTGTGGGTGGTCGAATCCACCGACGCGTTGCCGAAGGTGGTGGTGACGCCGACCAGGTCGATCTGGGCGTGCTTGTGCAGGTACAGCAGGGCCAGCGCGTCGTCGACGCCCGGATCCGTATCGAAAATGACTTTCAGCATGTTGTTGTTCTTCTTCTTCCGTGTGGTGCAGGGGGGCCGGCGGGACCCAGGGGGCCGGGCCGGCGCGCCCCACATTGTCCCATCTTCATGACAGGCAGGGCGAACCGCTGCGGCGGTGCTATCGTCAGGGGGTATCCACGGAAGGAGAACCGCCATGAAGACCCCCGCGATCCTGCTGGCCGGCCTGCTGTGCCTGGGCGCCGTCGCGCCGGCCCTGGCCACCTCGGTGGAGCCGAAGCCGCTGGAGGAAATGGTGGCTGAAGCCGACCAGATCGTCCGCGCCAAGGTGGTCGCCGTGGAAATGGTCGATGGCAAGGGACGGCCGCTGACCGATCCCGGATCGCGCACCGGGCCAGGCTCGGACAACGAGATCCGCCTGGTCCTGCAGGTGCAGGAAGTGCTGCGGCCGCGGGAAGGCAAGGTGCCGGCGACGATCCGGGTGCCGCTGTGGACGATGTGGCATTACACCTTGGGCCATATCCGCGAGGCCACGCTGGGCAGCGAAAGCCTGTTCCTGCTCAAGGGCGAGCGCCATGCACCGGTCTATCCGATGGATTTCCAGCGGCCGCTGGAAGAGCGCGCGCAGATCCAGTCATTGATGGTGGCGCCATGACCGCGCCGGTTCGCTGCTGCGGAGGCACGCCATGCTGGTGGTGACCCTGGTCCTCATCGCCCTGGTACTGGGCCTGAACCTGGTCGCCACGTATGTGGTGGTGCGGCGCGACGACGTGTCGGTGGGAGGACGGATGGTGCAGCTGCTGCTGGTCTGGCTGCTGCCGCTGGTCGGCGCGATCCTGTGCATGGCGATCGCCACCGCCGATGGCTCGGTCAGCCGCAGCGATGGCAGCTTCGCGGGCAGCTACGATTCCTCGGCCGGGTATGCCAGTGACAGCCACAGCAGCCACAGCCATGGCGGATCGGACTGCAGCAGCGACAGTGGTGGCGGCGATGGTGGCAGCTGCGGCGATTGAGGCGCAGGCATTTTGTAGAGTCGAGCCGTGCTCGACGGCCCCGAAAAAGCAGTCGAGCATGGCTCGACTCTACGGAACAGCTCAGCCGCCGCCTTCGGTCGGCAGCGGTGCGGGCACGTTCAACAGCCCACCATCGGCCACGTACGCGGCCAGCGCCTGGCCCTGGCTCAGCAGGTGGCGTTCCATCGTGCGCTCTGCCGCCTGCGCGTCACGACGGCGGAAGCAGTCCATCAGCTCGCGGTGTTCGGCCAGCGACTGCGCCGTGCGGCCCGGTGCCAGCAGCTGGCGGCCGCGGTGCATCTTCAGGATGCGGTGCAGGTCGTGGGTGATGCGGATCAGCCACGGGTTGCCGGCGTAGTGCTGCACGGTTTCGTGGATGAGGTAGTTGTTGCGGTAGTACTCGGCGATGTTGCCGTTGGCCGCTGCCGCTTCCATCGCTGCATGCAGGTCTTCCAGCTGCTGCACGCCGGCGTCGTCGATGTGCTTGACCGCCTCATGCGCGCAGCGGCCTTCCAGCATCGCCATCACCGGGAACAGCTGGTTGAGGTCTTCCAGGGTCAGCCGCGTGACCCGCGCACCGCGGCCAGCATCGATCTGCACCAGCCCTTCGGCTGCCAGCAGCTTCAACGCCTCGCGCAGCGGCGTACGGCTGATGCCGAGTTCCTCGCACAGCGCGGGTTCGTCGATCCATTCGCCCGGCGGCAGCCGGTAATCGTAGATGCGCTCGCGCACATGCTCGGCCACCTCTTCATACAGAGGTGCGCGCTTCTTCGGCGAACGCGGGGCGGGAGCAATGGCCATGGTGGAAAGTGTACTGCCTCCCTGCGTGGAACCTGTAACGCGGTGCGGGAAACCCGGTTGGGCGAAATCCGATGGAAAAAATGGCTGGCAGAAACTGCTTGGTAGAGTCGACCGTTGGTCGACTGCTCTCCGCATGGATGCCGAAGATCCCGCGCTGCGCGCGATAGTCGACGTACGGTCGACTCTAGGCGGTGGGGGGGGGGGGGGGGGGGGGGGGGGGGCGGGCGGGGGGGGGGGCGGGGGGCGGGGGGGGGGGCGCGGGGGGGCGCGGGGGGGGGGGGGGGGGGGGGGGGCGGG
>NZ_JBRRCR010000019.1:0-63003 GCF_056759115.1 Stenotrophomonas sp. STEN087
GCGCTCCTTCGACGCAGGTCGAACGGAATCTGCGGGAATAGCTCAGTTGGTAGAGCGCAACCTTGCCAAGGTTGAGGTCGCGAGTTCGAGTCTCGTTTCCCGCTCCAGATTCTACAGGGCCCCGGTAGGGGCCTTGTTTTTCTCCCGCCTCGGCAAGGCGGGGCACGTTGGGCCACAAGGCTTTGCGCGCAGTCAGAAAGGTGAAATCGCTGGTGTGTGTTCCGGAATTCCGGTACCATGGCAGCTTACGCGGGAATAGCTCAGTTGGTAGAGCGCAACCTTGCCAAGGTTGAGGTCGCGAGTTCGAGTCTCGTTTCCCGCTCCAGTTTCGACAGGCCCCATCGCGGGGTTTTGTCATGTCAGGGGCATCGTTCCTGGCCGCAGTACGTTGGCCTCATGGCAGAGTGGCTATGCACCGGATTGCAAATCCGTTTACAGCGGTTCGATTCCGCTTGAGGCCTCCAAATAAACCCCTGATTCGTCAGGGGTTTTTCTTTGTCTGGCATTTGCCGCCGGTTCGCAAAATCCCCTGATTCGGCCATGAAATCATCGGTCTGCCACCCGTATTCGGGTGGCAAACTCGCGTTAACATGTGTGTAGTGCGTTTACGCGAGATTTCGATACGAGTGACTTCCAGTTGATAGCGGCGTTTGATCGCAGGATGAGGAAAAGCCAAGCGAGCACTGCGTTGCATCTCATCATCGTCGCAGTACTCATCGGTCTTGCGAACGTCGCGACTCCTAGTGATCAAAGCCCCGTTACGGATCCCGTTGTGGCCCTCCTGGTGTCGAGCGGCGGACTGCGCATGCTCCTGCAGATATGAGTGAGCTATCCATTCGTAGGAGATAGCTCGTTCTCAAAATTCGCTACACTCTGCGAAAAAGGAGGGGGCAATGATGGAAGAGATCTATAAAAATGAGCTTGCGGTGGCTCGGGGCCTGGCGTCTGACGCAGAGTCGCTGAATTATTTGACATCAATTCTGCGATCTTTGTTGCAGGCGATCGCAATAAGTGCGCTTGAGGTGTCCCGTCAGGCCACTCCTGTTGTTAACGGCGAGCTAGATATCAAACGGTTTGTGGATAGGTTCGCGAACCCGTCTGATGGACTGCCAGTAGAAGTGCTTGATTACGTCGTACCGATCATTCGTGCGGGTGTCTCTCGGACTTTTATGACCGGCTGGTTTGAGCGACAGGGGGTCAATGAGACGCCCCTTGTCACCTCACTTCGAGAATGGGTTGAGTTTCGTAACGGGAGGCCTGGGCATGGCGTACTGGACTCATCCATGACATCCGACTGGGCAGAAAAAACTGGGACTCTCATTCAATGCCTAATCGACTGTGCCGAACAGTCTCTTCCGGTTATGAACGCGTCTGGACTAGTCGTCAACGTTGGAGACAACGTCTTTCCTATAACGACACCGCTGCTGATTGATGGTCACGCCGTGGTTGTGCGCGGGGTGGTAGCGCGCAAGGGCATCTGGCGGCTTAAATTTCAATTGCTCTCTTGGGAGCTGGCAAGAGAGTCGGTCTATGATTTGCCTCCGTCTACGATTTTCGCACAGGAAGATCGTATTGCTGCACGGTTTAACTGGAAAGAAGTTAGGCAGCGAGATGGTGACAAGCTCGTCCTAAACAACATACCTGTACGTCAGACCGCAAATTTCGTTGGGCGGCAAAAAGAGTTGGATAAGCTCTCAGAATGGATCCGTGAGACTGGGCAGTGGAATACTTGTTTGATTTATGGTGATGGTGGATTTGGTAAGACCACGCTAGCGCTCGAATTTTTCAACGGGCTCTTAGACGGAAATACGGCAGAGGGGGCGGCTCTCCCTAGTTTAATTAGTTTCTATACCGCCAAGAGGACAAAGTGGACTGAAGAGGGGCTTGTTCATTTTCGCGGCATATCATCTGCCATGGAGGATGGTTTGCGTGAGCTAATGTATGCCTTTCACACAGCCCTGACTCGAGACTGGTTCACGCTCACCGGGCAGCAGCTTATAAATAGGGTTACGACAGAGCTTAGAGCCGAGAAGTTTTCTCGAGATGATGTTGTCCTGATTATTGATAATACCGAGACGCTTGCCACATCTGCGCGCGAGGCTCAAGATCTTGCTGATTTTCTTGCCAGCGTTGCGAAAACTGTCGGGCGTGTAGTTATTACATCACGACGCCGAGAGCTGATGGCTGCTGTGCCCATTGAGGTCAGCCAACTTTCGGATACTGATTCGCTTCAATTGATTCGGCAGCTTGGGAGTGAGTTGGATGCGCGCGCGATCAATCAAGCTGGAGAGCCGCGCCTTCGGCAGGCGTGCGTTCAATTGATGCACAAGCCTTTGTTGATCGATACGCTGGTTAGATATATTGCAAGGTCTGGCTCAGGTATCGATGACGGTCTGAATCATATCCTGGGGCGGACAAGTGATCAATTGCTCGAATTCCTATATGAAGATGCTTGGGAAAGAATGGATGCGGGATCAAAAAATGCCTTTATTGTTCTGGTTCTTCTGGCAACGCCGCTAGATAGCAAGTCCGTGAGCGATGTGTGCCGTGAAACAGAGGTTCTTCACTCTGAGTTTCTTGTGAGTTTGGAGCAGACTTATTTTGCCGGAATCGTTGATCATGGTGATAGTTACGATCTTGAAATTGTGGAGCTTGCAAAGAAGTTCTTCCTGAAAAAGAAGATGGCGATCTCTAGCGAGAGTTCGAGCCGTCTAGAGGCGATTGCGTTTAAAGTTGATAAGGCAGCTAACGACAGGTTCGAGATAGAAAGAAACTATCGGCAAGATCGGGTTGTGGATGCATTCCAAAGTGATTATGCGAAGGCGGCAAAGGTTGCCTTTATGAGGCGTGATTATGTCGCTGCCAATGAGTCTTTCGAGCTTGCCTTGCTGGATGAGCCTCTGAATGCAGCGCTACATGAACGATATGCCTCATTTCTGCTTCGAAGCCTGGGAAGGGCGGCCTTAGCATTGGAGCCGGCAATTAAGGCTACCCAGCTAGCCCCTGAGAGTGATGATGCATGGCTAACATTGGCCTTGGTGTATTACAAGCTTGGTGACGTAGAAGAAGGCGATAAATCCATCGAAAACGCGCACAAGTATGGGAAGCCAGTCAATCTATGTCTCTTGCGTAAAGCTATAGCTAGGTATCATTTTGTGCGCAATGATTTAACAAATCCTCATTCATTCGCTTTGCTGGACGAGGCTGCAGGATTTATAAGTATCGCGCTCCGCGCGCCCTCAGCTAAGGACTACTACCAACGGAAGAATCAAGCGGAGGCCGAGAAGTATGCTGCACTCGTCAAATCACTGGCGAAGCAGCTGCGTCGTAAAAGGAATCAGTCGCCGCATAGCTCTTCCGTTCGTTGAGAGTTAGGCGTCGCGATTAGTACAGCATGCTGCGCTGAGATGATTCTGGAGGGGCCTTGACGGTCGATGTCTTTGCTCGTTGTTATCTCTAAATGGGCTGGGTTATGAAGTACATTCGAACAAAGCTGAATTTTCCAAGGCGCAATTGTCGGAACAACATCAGGGCATTTTGGGACCCCAATGGCAACTAAGCGGCGGCGAGGCCTCTCCTGGCAGTACACAATCAAGCGGGCGGGCCTCCTGCCTCAGCCGGTTTATCTGAGCTTCACCTCTGAGGCTGAGGGTGACGAATACGTCAGGCGACTGGAGGCGATTCTTGATCGCGGCATTGTCCCGGAGGAGTTGGCCAACTCCAAGGCGGCGGCGAAGGATCTGCGAAGCCAGGTAAATGAATATCGCGGCGCCCAGCACATCTCTGTCGATGATGAGCAGCTTCTGCCGGTGCTGTTGTCGCGGCTTCCCATCGGCATCACGCTGCCCCAGCTCACCTTCACCTGGGCAACTGACTGGGTCACCAGGATGAAGCGCGAGCAGAATCTCGCACCGTCTACCATCCGGCACTACGTGGGCGCGTTGTCGCGTGCTCTCGACTGGCTTGCCGCTCACGGCGCGCTGCCCATGAATCCGCTGCGCCTATTGCCGAGAGGCTATTCGACCTACACACCAGACGACAGGGTGGCCGTGGCGAGAATCGAAGGGCACGCGAAGACGGACAAGGAGCGAGATCGCCGACTGGAAGATGGCGAGGAAGCTCGCATCCGCGAGATCCTGGCTGGAGCAAAGCCCGAAGGCCGCCAGCGGCCGCTGGACCTTCCGCAGCGGGAAGCACTCGTGCTGATGTTCGATATGGCGCTGGAGACGGCCATGCGCATGCGGGAGATCTACACGCTGGAGAACACCCAGATAGATGTTGCGCGCCGTACGATCTTCCTGGACAAAACAAAGAACGGGAGTAAGCGCCAGGTGCCGATGACGTCGGTGCTGCTAGCCAAGCTCGCGGCGTACCAGGGGGACTTCAGCGGGCGGTTGTTCCCCTTCTGGGAGGGCGAGCGGAGCCCCCTGGCCCTGCGCCGCGTATCGAGCAAGCTCTCACGCCAGTTCGAGCGCATCTTCGTTGCGGCGGGCTGCGCGGATCTCGGCTTCCATGATCTGCGTCACGAAGCGACCAGCCGCCTGTATGAGAAGACCACGCTGACGGACATCAAGATCGCGAGCATCACCGGACATCGCGATCCGCGGCAGTTGAAGCGGTACGCCAACCTGCGCGCCTCGGACCTGGCCGATCAGCTCTGGTGATCGGCTTGCTCGTACGCGCGCAGGTCAGGCGGGTTGAAGCGGCGAGCCTTGCCTTTGCGTTTGGGTGTAGGGTCCACGAGAGCGTTGGCGGCGGGCCGGTTGCCGATCGCTGACTTCTTCCGCTCCGCTGCCTGCCGGCGCCCTTCCGAGCGCAGGAAGTCGATTAGATCCTCGCGGAGCATGACGGTGTGCTTCTGATTGAGGCGTACCGCCGGCACTTCACCCTTGTCCACTAGGTCCTTCATTGCCTCCAGGCCAAGCCGCATCATCCTGGCCGCACCTTCAAGGCCCAGGGTGTCGTCAAGGTCGACCACGGGGGGCTGTCGCTTGGCGCTCAAGCATGGCTCCTTGAGGCGTTGCTGTACCGAATCGCCAGCACGGTCGCCTCGCGCAGCTTCTGTCCGCAGTCCATACGCTCGAAGAGCGATACGCCGGACCCGCCACTCCCCCGGACTCCTTCCCCGGCTTCAGGTTCATCGTCCGCCGTCCATCCGCATGCGGCCATCCCATGCACTGTGGTCAGGCTGAAGAAGTACCCGGAAGTGCCCTTGCACTTCGGGCAGCACTGTTCGCGCTCACCCATTGCGCACCGCCTTGCTGTCGATCAGGGCGCGCAATGCGCGATACATGCCACCATCGGTGCCGATGTACACCTGGTCCACAAGTCGCCGCAGCATCTCTTCTGCCAGGTCGACGGCCTGGGCGGGCGGGGCGGCGTAGAGCGGGATTGGGGGCTCATCGTCGTCGCAGTAGGTAGCTGCTTGGCTGAAGGTGGGGTAGAGCATGGGCTCATCGTGATGCGTCATCCACGCCACCGCCCGCCCGCCGCCCAGGGTCAACAAATCTATTGCGGTTACGCCGGCCGGGTGGCACGGCCCCAGACCTTCATCGCAGTATTTCCGGCAACGGTCGCACTCCATGTCGTAGCCCCGACGCACCTGCGATGCCGATACGGCGTAACGGGACAGGTCGCTGCGTATGGTCTCTTCCACCGGCTGGCGGGCGGCGAGGGCGGCTTTCAACATGGCGTGAACCATCGTCGGGATATGCACAGCTCCGTCGATGCCGTAGGCAGTCAGGACGCCGATCACCTTGCTGTCGCAATCGCCAACGCCCGCCAGCGTCTCTCTGGTGACCGCCTGCAATGCGGCCATGACCATCGCGTCGGTTACCAGCGCATCCCCCTGACCGGCCGGGGAGGGCGATGTCGGAATTCCGGCATCGACCAGCAAAGGGGTGCCGTCGTGGCGCAGTTCGCGTAGCCGGTTTGCCACGTCCAGCTTGCTCATGCCCGGCTGCCCGAACAGGGCATCGGCGATCTGTGCGTCCAGGCGCTCGCTGGCGCCGTCTGCCATCGTGGTGTTCATGCGCGGGCCCCCATCTTTTCGAGAGCGGCTACGGCCAAGGGCCGCACGAACCACGCGGCGAGGCCGTCCTCCGTTTCGCCCAGCCACACCAGGCGCCAGTCAGCGCCAGGGCCTTCCGGGTTCCAGTCGATCATCTGCTGGATGTTGGCGTACACACCGGTACCGACCGATTCCTCTTCGAACTCGGCCTCCACCACGACCAGGTCGAACCCTTGCGCGTAAAACAGCGGCAGGAGGGACGATTCGCGGCCGTCAGCCCATGCAGGCACATCCGGATGGCACATGACCTCGCCATGGCCGTCGCGCGCCGGCAGTCGGGAGGGGTCATACATCCCACGCCACGGATCTGCCGGATCAATGCCGGTGCCGTTCTGGCTGCGCACCAACTGCAGCAGCTGCGCCGCGTGCGCCAGCCGGGCCTTGGTGGTATCGCAGAGCGGCGTGTCGCCTTCCTGGTAGCTGCTGCGGAGCGAGGCGAGCCACGCAGCCACAGGGGCTTCGAACACGCGCAGATCCTGCATGCGGGGCAGGCGGACATACAGGTCAAGCAGTGCGGTCGAGGCCTGCGCCAGAGGAACCGCCTTCGCAGCATTGGGAAGCCATGCCGCCTCGACGGCGATCGCTTCCAAGGTGTGGACGGCATCGCGCAGCACAGGGCAGGCGTAGGCGATGGGGAGCTGTTTCGTCTGGTGGGTTGCGGTCATTGGTGTGCCTGCTAGAAGTCGACGTCGGTGTTGACGAATGCGCCGCCCAGCGGCGCGGAGGTGGTGTCTGCTGCAGCGCCAGCCGGGCGAGGGGGGATCGGCCCCGCACGGCGGTACCGGCGGTGTGGATCGGCGGCGTACTTCCCATCGTTCAGGCGGGTCACCTGGTACTGCGGAAACGCGTCCGCCGGCAGGTAGGTCCTGGCCTCCGCAATGAGGCTGATGTAACGCTCCTGCCACTCTGCAGGCATCGACTGCAGGGCTCGGCGCGGCAGTACGTGGTAAGCCGCGCGGGACTGTCCGAACGCCTGGTGTGCGGGGCCAGTTGCGTACAGCACTTTCCTGGCCGTTGCAGCGTCGGTGGAGCGATCTGTGGAAGGGGCGCTCATCGAAGTCAGTCCGCGCTCTGGACGGGCAGGCGGTCCATGTAGCCGCCATGGTTGGCCGCGTGGCGGCTCAGCGTGGGGCGCAGCGGAGTGGTGCCCAGCTCTTCGATAACGCCGCCCTTTGCGCAGAAGGCGGCGAGATCCTCGGCCAGTTGATCGCGCTCGTAATCTTTGTGCCGCACTGTGGTCGACGCGTCACTCGCACGGCCGTTCTCGGGGAGTGCTGTGACCAGAGCGCGGAATGTCCGGCGTTCGCGGGGCTCGGCCGCGCGCAGCGGCGCGATCGCGTGCTGGACGTGGCCCGCGAGGCGCCAGATGCCGATGCGGCCGGAGCGCGCGCAAGTGGCTTGGCCGCTGCGTGCCAGCCCGGTCAGCGTGTGGCTGATGACGTGGCTCGACTCGTTGATGCGCCCGATGGTCCTCAGCTGCTCAATCGTTGCGCCCTGCGGGAACTGCGCAAGCGCCTTCCGCACCAGGTCGGCGCGGCCGGTATGCTGCGGGGAAGTACTCATGCGCGAGCCCCGGCAACCATCTGGCGCATCGCGCTGCCCAGGTGCAGCACGCGGGACGACTGATGCGCGACGGCATCTGCGTTGTTGGTCAGCACCAGGGTGTCGTCCAGCGGGTAGGCGGTGTGCCCATCCCAGTCGTCCAGCACGTCCTTCATGCCGAAGTGTTCGCGCAGCTCCTGCGCGTTGGCGGTTTTGCCGCAGCGCTGCGGCCCATAGATCACGACAGAGCGGCTCATGCGTGTATTCCTTTCGTGGTGCGCGTAGCGCGGTTGTTGGGGGGGATCGGCCGGACGCGAACGCCCTGCCGGTCGAGCCAGCGGTGTGCGGCCTGAGCGGCCAGACGGTTGATGGGGAAGGTCGTGCCGCCCAGGCGCAGCGAGTTGTGCGATACCCCCACGCTCCGGCTGGCGCTGGCGGCGAGCTGCGTGAGCGATTCGCGGGGCGCGGCGGTATACAGCCCGGCCCAGATCCAGCCCTGGCACACCATCAGCACCAGGGACTCGCCTTGGTGGCCGGTGGCGAACTGCTGCTCAACCGGAAGAGTTGCTGCAGCGCTCATGCGGACAGCGCCAGGTCGCGGGCTTTGGCAACCTCTGCCTCTGCAGCAGCGAGGCCGGCGGCGGTCAAGGTCGCGGTGCGCGGCAGCTGCGGGTCGTCGTAGCGCATCAGCACACGCTCATCCAGCCAGTTCATGACGCGGCGGGTGAATACCTTCTCCGGTCGGTTGTTGGGCGCAAAGCCCTCGCGGGTGCGGTGCAGTGAGTGGTCCGAAGCGGCATGCGCTGCCAGCAACGCGGCGCGTTCTTTCGGCTTGAGGGCGGCGGCCATGGCGTGTCTCCTGGTCAGGCGGCGATGGGGGTGGAGAGGGCGGTTGAAGCGAGTTCGGCCAGCACTTCGCCGCGGTTTCGGGCGAGGTGGGAGATCGGAATGCGGTAGTGCGCCAAGGTGGAGTCGGTCCAGCGCAGCTCGGCCAACGCGGCGCGGTCGTAGGGAACCGGCCGGGTAGCGATGCCGCAGCGGTGGCACTCGATGTGCACCAAGTCGGGGCAGGCCGTGCCCAGGCGATGCCCGGTCGGCGCGCCGCTGGTGGTGACGATCTGCGGCCGGTGGCCGTGGCCGCAGGACGGAACCGATGCAGGCAGCGGGCGTGAGGTCTGGCGCATGCTCAGCACCTCACCGAATTGCTGGCTGCCCAGCGGGCCTTCGCGGCATCGTGGTAGGCATGCGCGCTGCGGATCTCGGCGATGCGCAGCGGGACGACGACGGCGGCCAGAAGACCGACTGCCAGCCAGGTGATGCGGAGGCGGCTGCTCACGCGACACCACCTTCGATGTGCTCGCCCAAGAAAGATCTGAGCTTCGATGCCAGCTCTGTCGGAAGCTCAAAAGCAGCTTTGCCGAGCCACAGCTTGGGTGCGCTGTCGGTATCGCCGGGTTCAAGCTCCGGAAGCTGGTTGGGCTCTCCGAGTATCAGCACGATGGACCGGAACTTCGTTCGCTTCTCTTCAGACTTGAAGAGATGGATAGCCCACCGGTCGGCGGTGTAGCGATTCACTGACAGCGTTGCGTCGAAGCAGGGCGCGATGAACTGGAGCGTGGCGCTCATGCCCGCACCTCAGCCGACATATCCCGTGAGCAGGCTTCCAAGCGAAGGCTGGCAACGCCCATGCGGCGCGAGCGGCGAAGCTGGTTGCGGCTGTGCTCGCCCTTGCTGCGGGTCCAGAGGGTCCGGGCGGTGCTGTGATCGCGAGCCGCCAGCGCCAGCAGGGCCTTGACGGCCAGCAGTGGCAGCAGGGTTGGGCTCGGATCGGCGTGGCGATGAGACATGGCGCGCTCCTGGTCAAGGGAGGGCGCCGGCGGGTCATCTGCCTGGGGCGGCTGCTGCCGCGAGAGGGGGAGCGGCAGGGTGACGACCCGCCGGTCGCCCGTCAGCAACGCTGCTGACGAGCGGAGTAAACCACAGCTTTATTTCTAATGTAAAGCGTAGATTTATGAACTGGCGCCTAGCTCAGCGCCATCCACAGTACAAGAGCCCCTGTTCCTTGAACTTTCCCTGCAGGTAGCTGCTGTCCTCTATCAAAGGGCCAGTTGCGGACGCAGGCGAGGCGTGTCCAACTACGACGAAGCGCTTCCAGCCAACGTAGGCGCCTAGCAAGTTCTTCGCGTTCACCTCACCGCAGAGCGCGAGCTCATTCTTCTCAGTGCTTGACCAGACGATCCTTTCTCTGCGGAAACGAGCGCTTTCTGCATCCGATAGAACATCGTCGAACGACGCTCGCGCAGCAGACCTGAACTGGTACTCCTGCACCTGCGAGCACGCAGTGAGCGCGCACGCAGTAGCAACCAGTGCCAAAATTTTGAACTTGAGGGCAGAGTTCCGTCGCATGAGCCTTGGCCGCTCCGGTTAGTTCAACCGGTCGATTCGGTTTCGCAGGTACACCTTCCCGCCGATAAGTGCCCCTGTCGGTAGGGGAAACGCCGGGTACAGGCCCGCATTGGCACTCACCACATAGACGGCTTCTCCGCGGTCCTGCAGTGCTTTGATTTGTTGGCCGTTACCAGTGTTGATCAGGTATATGCCGTCGCCATCGAAGGACGTGATCCCGGTGTCGACAATCAACGACTCGCCAGGCTGAACTACCGGAATCATAGAGTCGCCTCGACCGGTCACCAGAACGAGTCGTCCAGGTGCCGGCACAAAGCCGACAACCGATCGAATGTATGCAGGTGTGAAGTCCATCGATTTGATGATCTCCGGGTAGTCATCATTGATCCGTCCGTCCCCCATGTCGGCTTCCCCATCCAGTTGCATGACACGCACATGCTCGTCTGCATGTCTCTCACCCGGTGAGATTGCTCCGCGCACGTCGTCGCTCTGGCTCTCTTTGTCGTCCACGCCACCATCGAGGAAGTACTCCACGCGGCGGCCGGTATAGCGAGCGAGCGCAGGGATGTAGGCTTTGTCGATCGCGCCCTTCCGCTCCCAGCCTGTAATGGCTTGTGGATTGATTCCGCACTCTTTGGCTACCCGCGCTTTCGTGCCGCGCGGGGAGTGTTCGAATGCGAAGCGAATGCGCCGGGCGAGTTCGTTATTGTCAAGCATTGCTTGATGATCGGCTGATACTGGCAACTTTCCAATAAACCGGGGCTTTACAGGAAAGATAAAGCTGTGCTTTACTGCTGGCATGAGCGCAATTCTGACCGCGGTTGAGAAGACAAAGGGGGGCCAAGTGGCGCTGGCCCGAATCCTTGGCGTATCGCCCCAGCAACTGAATCAATGGGTCAAGGCATCGCGGCCGGTGCCGGCGAAGCATGCGCTGGCTATAGAGAGGGTCACTGGAGTGTCGAGGCACCTGCTTCGCCCAGACGTTTTCGGGTTGCCCGATCAAACCGGAGTGCCCAACTGATGGCTGCGACGGGGGCAACCTGGGCCCGAAGTCGTGGTGCCGAGCGACTCGACTATGCGCAGGGCGGGGCTCAACGGGGCCGCATCGAATCCAAAGAAGATTGCGGCAATGTCCGTCACTCCATGATTGACATCGAAATGGCGCATTGCGATGAAGCGCACGTGCCGTGGGGGTTCAGCGGTCTTCGTCATGCGGATCATGTTGCTTCAGTCCGGGTGCCGTCTCCCACGATGAAATGCGCTAGAAATCAGGGGGAAGCATGACTTGCCGCCGGTCTGACCTGTACTGGCGGGATGCGCTACACAACGCAGTGACCCGCGCACCAGGCGGCCTGCAGGATGCGGCGGCGCACATCAGCAAGCGCAGGCGCAAGTCGATCTCGGCCGAGACGCTGCGCAAGAAGCTGCGAGGCATCGATGGTGAGTCTATCTCCATGGAGATGGCCGAGATCCTGACCGACTACCTGCAGCAGTTCGTGGTCACGCAGGAGAGTGCAACCGACTGGGTGTGCTCCCTCGCAGGCCAGTATGACCTGATGGTCGACTACGTCCCGCCGCCGCCCGAGGGTGGCTGGCCTGATGAGCTGGCCGCGATCCAAGCCAAGCTGCTGGAGCTGCACAAACTGACAGGCGCCCTGGCCGGTGCAGGTATCGACGCGCTGGCAGACAGGCGCCTCACCGTCCCCGAGGCGGATCGAATCCAGGACCTGTCGCGCGAGGTGCGCACGCTCTGCTACCGCCTCGAGCGCAATGCCTGCCGCGCTGCTGGTCAGCAGGGGACGGAGGACTGACGTGACCACCCACCACGCCCATCGATCCCGGTATCGACGGCGTGGCATTGCCACCGCGTCTGCACGGCAGGCGATGGAACTGGCGGCCCTGGCGCTGACTGATGCGGTGCCCGGGTTGATTGGTGAAGAAGCATTGGCAGAGCGCGAGCGCATCCGCCAGCGGCAAGAGCAGCAAGACAACCGGCAGCGCAGCCTGCCTTTGGGGAACCCTGATGTACCACGCAAGCATTGATTCAGCCCCATCCCCCCGGGTGGCTCGTGAAAGACCGCGTTTTGCCCGCGCTACTGAATCGGCCTTGGCATTGAGAGCGATTCTCGATTCCAGCGATGGGTCCTCCCTGGACATCCCCGTCGCGGGTAATTCGGACCCCGTTCTTTGGGTAGATAGCAGGGCTGGAAACTACTGAATGTCTGAGAATTATGGGGATGTGCTGCAGCAGCTGCAGTCTGCCGGCCTACTGGTCACCGAACTGGACACCACCGGGCGCATGGTCCGCTGCCGCGTCGAGGGCTCACGCGAGCGCCGCGGCTGGTACGCGCTCCACGAACTGAACACGTCGGCCGGCGAAGTGCTGGTTGTCGGGACATACGGCGTCTGGCACGGCAACGAGAACGGCGCAACGAAGGTCGATTTGCGCAAGCGCGACAAGACCTTCTCCGATGAGCAGCGCGAAGCGCTGCGCAATCGGCTGGCCGAGGATCGCCGCCGTGCGGAATCCGCGCGCCAGACCCAAGCGAAGCGCGCGGCAGAGCGGGCGTCGTCCGCCTGGGCCAAGGCCAATGCCGTTGGCGAGGCCGACTACCTGGTCAGCAAGGGCGTGCAGGGTTTCGGTCTGCGCTATGGCTCAACGGGCGCCGCTCTCGTCCCGCTGCTTGACGTCAACGGCCAGGTGCACGGCCTGCAGGTCTTGCGTAGCGCAAAGCTGGCTGCCGCAGGCCGCAAGCCCGCGAAGGAGTACTGGCCGGCCGGTATGGTCAAGAAGGGCCACTTCCACCTGATCGGCGGAAGCCCGCAGTGGATCCTACTGGTGGCCGAGGGGTATGCCACGGCGGCCACACTGCACATGGCGACGGGCTACCCGGTGGCCGTGGCGTTCGATGCTGGCAACATGCTGGCCGTCGCCTCGGCCCTCGCGAAGCGCTATCGCGGCATCAAGATGCTGCTGTGCGCCGACGACGACGTGCTGCAGAAGTGCCGGCAGCGGAACTGCAAGACGCGAATTGTGCTCGCCGAGCATCCGCAGTTCTGTCCGTCGTGCATGCAGCCGCATGGCGCGTCGAACGCCGGCCTGCTCGGTGCAGAGGCCGCAGCGCTGGACGTGGGCGGCGCGGTGCTGCACCCGGTCTTCGCCGATGAGCCGGGCAGGCGCGAGCGCTTCATCGACAACGGCCGCAAGATCAGCGACTTCAACGATCTGCACGCTCTAGAAGGCCTGCATGTCGTGCGCGCGCAGGTCGAGGCCCGTCTCACGGAGCTCTCCTGGCGGGTGCCTGCAGAAAAACGCGCGCCTTCCAGCACCAGCAACGGGGGCGAGGGGAACGATCGCCTTGCCCCCATCCACTCGCTGACCGAGCTGCTTGAGCGCTTCGCACTGGTCTACGGGCAGGGCGGCACGGTGTTCGACCACAAGGAACACATGCTGGTTGCGCTGGGTGACATGCGCGATGCCTGCGTGCGCAAGGAACTGCACCGTGCGTGGATGGAGCACTCGGATCGGTCCATTGTGCGTGTCCGCGAGGTCGACTTCGACCCCTCGGGCGAGAAGCCGGGCGTTACATGCAATCTGTTTGCAGGCTGGCCGACCGTGCCGCAGGAGGGGAACTGCGACCGGCTGCTGCAGCTGCTCTGGCACATGTGCGGCAACGAGGCCAACCAGAAGGCGCTGTACGACTGGGTGGTCAAGTGGCTTGCCTACCCGCTGCAATATCCAGGCGCCAAGATGAAATCGACCATCGTCATCCATGGTCCGCAGGGCACCGGCAAGAACATGTTCTTCGATGAGTACATGAAGCTCTACGGTGAGTATGGGCGCGTGCTTGACCAAGCCGCCCTTGAAGACAAGTTCAACGACTGGGCAAGCCGCAAGTTGTTTCTGCTGGCCGACGAAGTGGTTGCACGCACTGAGGTCTACCACCTCAAGAACAAGCTCAAAGCGTTGATCACGGGTGACCGCATCCGCATCAACCCAAAGAACATCCAGGCGTACGAGGAAGACAACCACGCCAACCTGGTGTTCCTCTCAAACGAGGCGATGCCGGTCGTGCTGGAAGAGGATGACCGCCGCCATGCGGTGATCTGGACCCCGGACAAGCTGAGCCTGGAGTTTTACACCGAGGTGCTGGCCGATATCCGCAACGGCGCGACGGCGGCGCTGCACCACTACCTGCTGCAGGTTGACCTTACCAGCTTCACCAACGGCACCAACCCGCCGATGACGCAGGCCAAGGAAGAACTGATCGGCCTTAGCCAGGACAGCCCGCAGCGGTTCCTGGACGAGCTCTACGGCGATGACATTCCCGGGCTGAAACCCATGCCGGCGCTGTCGAAGGAGTGGTACGAGGTCTACAAGGCCTGGTGCGCACGCGAGGGCATGCCACGCCCGGCGCCGTCACCAAAGTTCATCAACGCGCTGGTGCGCAAGCGCCAGATCCTTCACCCCGACCGAGCGCGGAAGCGCTACCAGATCGAGCAGACCGTCAACGGGCCTCATGGGTTCCTGATGCTGGGTGATTGCACGGTTCCTGACGGCAAGACAGAGGCCGCATGGCTGGGCGACCAGGTCGTGTCATTCCGCCGCATGTACTCCGACTACAAGGGGCGTGCGTGATCACTATGCCCGTCAATGTGCGGCGTGTGCGGGATGTGCGGGCAGATGTGCGGGCTTTGAATTGCCGCGAGCCGCTTGCGGCAGTAAGCGTGTGCGGGACGTGCGGGAATCGGCCTACATGGGCGGGCGCGGGCGCGAACGGGTATCGCAACGCCACGCCGCAGTGCGGCTCGCGTGCGTATATGGGTGACCGCACATCCCGCACACGCCGCACACGCCTTGTGCCGCATCGATTCAGCGGCTATCGCGTCCCGCACATGCAGCCGCACAGCCCGCACATGCTCAAGCGCGCGCGTTTTTCCGCTTTAACGATCTTCGAAAGAAATGGAGAAGGGGGTAGCAATGGCTGAGGAAGACGTGACCATCACTGGCAAGGAGCTGGCCTCGCTGATCGGCTGCAAGCCGTCCTACGTGGTCGAGCTGAGGAGGAAGGGCAGGGTGGTGGTTGGTGAGGGCGGCAAGGGATTCCTGAAGGCCGCCTCCCTGGCGCTCTACGCTCGCACCGCAGACCCGGTCTATGCCGGTGTCGCCCAGCGCCACGCTGATGAGCGCGGTAGCGCGCTGGCGGGGAGCGGGGAGGGGGACAGTACTGCCGACGCCGACATCGATGACGACGAAGAGGACGGTGACGACGACGAAGCCAAGCCTTCGCGGGCAGGTCGGCCCCAGACACCGGATTCAGCGCGCAAGGCCAAGGCGCTGGCCGACAAGGCAGAGACCGACGCGCACATGGCGCACATCGCGCTGCAGAAGGAGCTGGGGCTGCTGCTGCCGCGCGCGGACGTGGAGGCATTCCTCGCTGAGCATGCAACGACGTTCCGGGGTGCGATGGAGCGCCTGGCCGACACGCTGGCGCCGCAGCTCGCCGCAACGCTGGACGAGGCCGGCTGCCGGCGGCTGGTCTGGGATGAGGTGAGCCACGCCCTGGAAGAACTCAGCCAGGGCTTCCGCACGTTGGCGGCCAAGGCAGCGGAGGCTGCGGAATGATGGAGGCACAGAGCTGCCTGGCGTCGGTGCTGGCGCGCTCGTTGCAGCCTCGGCGGCCCATGAGCGTTTCGCAGTGGTGCGACGAACACATGCGTCTGTCCACCAAGAGCGGCAGCAAGCCCGGGCGTTGGGTGACGGACCGGAACCCGCCACTGCGTGAGCCGATGGACAACATGTCCGCCCGTAGCCCGGTGCATGACCAGGTCTGCATGTTCCCGATCCAGTTCGGCAAGAGCCAGCTGGCGACCAATGCCATGGCCTACTGGATGGACTATGCGCCGGGCCCGATGATGTATGCGCTGCCGGGTGAGGTGTCCATGAACAAGTGGATCGCCCAGAAGCTCAACCCGATGATCGAGGTGTGCGCGGCGGTCAAGAAGGCGCTGACCAGCACCGCCAGCCGCGACAGCGCAAACCAGCGCACGTTCAAGGACTTCGCTGGCGGCCAGCTGTTCGTGGAGCACATGGGTAGCCCGCAGCGCCTGAAGTCCTCGACGGTGAAGTACCTGCAGGTGGATGAGATCGATGAGGCTCCGCAGCAGCTCTCCACCGGCGACGATCCGGTGAAGATGCTGGACGGCCGCACGTCCTCCTTCCCGACCACCTACAAGCGGCAGTACATCAGCACACCGGGCATCGCCGGACTTAGCCGGATCGCGAAGCTGTACGAAAAGAGCGACCAGCGCCGCTATCACGTGCCGTGCCCCCACTGCGGCCATTACCAGGCGCTGCAGTGGAGTGGCCTGGTGTGGTCGCCCGACAAGAGCCATGCGTGGTACGCCTGTTGCGAGTGCGGTGTCGCCATCGAGGAACACTTCAAGACCGACATGATCGTCAAGGGGCGATGGGTCGCGGCCAATCCCGACTCGCCGATTCGTGGCTACACCATCAATTGCCTTTACTACCAGTTCGGCCTGGGGCCACGTTGGCTGGATCTGGTGAAAGAGTGGCTGGACGCGCAGGGCGACCCTGCCTCCCTCAAAACCTTCGTGAATGACCGGCTCGCCGAGACGTGGGAAGACCCGTCGATGCGCGCGGTCAAGCACAACGTGATCAGGGATCGTGCCGAGCCGTATGCCCTGCGCCTGGCGCCGCTCGGCGTGCTGGCTGTCACAGTGGGTGTCGATACCCAAGACGGACGCCTCGCTGTGCACACCATCGGCTGGGGGCGTGGCATGACCGCCTGGACCTTGGACTATGTGGAACTGCAGGGTGACCCCGCAGAGGATGCCGTGTGGGTTGCGCTGACGGACCTCCTGAATCGCGCTATCGAGCGTGCGGACGGCGCTCTTCTGCGCCCGATGGCGGTCGCTATTGACGCCGGCGGTCACCGCACGGAGGCGGTTAAGAACTACGTTCGCCAGCGGCGTGTCACCAGACCCATGTGTATCTTCGGCGCCGTGCCGAACAATGCCCCGGTGCTATCGAAGGGCAAGCTGGCTGACGTGACCTGGAACGGCAAGACGGACAAGCGTGGAATCACCATTCACCACGTCGGCACCGTGGCTGCGAAGCACTATCTGTATAGCCGCCTCTCTGCCGATGCGGAGCGCGCCGTTGAGTCGCGCTTGGTGCATTTCAGCGATGAGTTGCCGGATGAGTACTTTCCCGGTTTGGTGTCGGAGGTCTACAACCCGGTGAAGAACCGATTCGAGAAGAGGGTTACACGTAACGAGCCGCTGGATACCTGGGTCTATGCCTATGCTGCCGCGCACCACCCGGAGGTCCGCCTGCATCGCTATACGCGTGCGGACTGGGACGTTCTGGAGGCCCGCCTGCTGCTGACCGTGAGCAGCACGGATTCCCGTGAAACAGAGGCAGCGACTGCGGAGGTCGAGGCGAAGAGTGTTTCGCGTGGAACGCAACAGGTCCGGCCGCGCAGCAACGGGCTGGCGCGAGATGGGTGGGCGCTGTAATGGCGAAACGAACCGAGTCAGCCGAAGAGCTGAGGGAGCGGATCCTAGCCGCCATGCGTGCCGACATTGGTATCAGTGAGCGCATGGCGCTGCCGTTCGTTGAATCGGTGATGCAGTGCTTTGCCGGCGAGCAGCCCTACTTCCCTGCAGCAGTTCGAACCTACCCCCTTACTGAGATTCGTCGTTCTCTGGAGGCTGGGATTCCCGTGAAACAGGTGATGCGAGACTTTGACGTGTCCAGATCAAAGCTTCATGAGCTGTTCCCTGGGGGGCTTCCGAGAAAGGGAAAACAGGGGTCGTCCACGGTTTCAATGAAAGTGGAGACAAATTAGTTTTCTGCTTCTTTTGAATCAGTTAGTTACGCGGGCCACTGTCCACGATTTTATTGAGTTCGTGGACAGTGCTATCCGTAGCCTATGTAGTCATGAGGACTGCTCAGGAAATGCTGGATTTCTACATCGACGCGGAGGTCGCCGTGCTTGGCGGCCAGACCGTCCGTCTCGGTGATCGGCAGTTGACCCGTGCAGACCTCGCAGAGATCCGCTCCGGGCGCAAAGAGTGGCAGGCCGCCGTTCTCCGAGTCAGCGCAGCTGCTTCCCGTCGAGCGCGCTGGGCCAACGCCGACTTCGGTGGTGTGACCTGATGTCTTCCGCCCAGATCGCCAAGGCTAGATTGAGCGCCGCTCTCGGCGCCGACCGAGCCATCCAGTCGGCGCGGGCCCAAATGGCTCCGGTAGTCAGCCGCGCACACGAGGTCACGCGTCCGTCGCGAAACCGAAAGTTGGCGAGGGACTGGGGCAGCGGCAATACCATTGCAGGCATGGATGCGCGCCAGCTCCGGGATCAGGCCCGCCATCTGGAGCGTGACCTGGATCTGGCGGACAACGCGCTGAACGTCCTGGTCCAAAATACTGTTGGCGCAGGCATCGACGTACTCTCCGCGCCACGGCTCCCTGGGCAGCCGATCAACCGCGAACTGGCATTGCAGCTGGACGACCTCTGGGACGATTGGTGGGACGCGCCCGAGGCCACCCGGACGCACGACTACGGCATGTGCCAGCAGTTGCTGGCACGCAGCTGGTTCCGCGACGGTGATGCGTTCTACCAGGACCTGATTGGCACAGTCCCATACTTCGAGCACGGCACCGCGGTGCCGTACAGCTTCGAGATGTTGGAAGCCGACCTGGTGCCGCTGGAGTTCAACGATCCGGCGCGCAACATCCTGCAAGGCGTCGAGCGCAACGCATGGGGCCGACCTATCGCGTTCCACGTCTACAAGAGTCATCCAGGTGATCCGATGGGCACTCGGCTGGAGACCAAGCGTGTCTCGGCCGAGTTCATGCACTGCATCGCGCTGATGAAGCGTCTGCACCAGGTGCGGGGGCTCAGCGTGTTTGCGAGCGCAATGTCCCGCTTCGAGGACGTGAAGGACTATGAAGAGTCCGAACGCATTGCTGCCAAGGTGGCGGCGTCGATGACGTTCCAGATCAAGAAGGGCGGCGGCGAGCAGTACGGTGCGGATCTAGGCGGGCAGGCGATCCTCCAGGACGGTGTTCCTATTCGTGAGCTGCGCCTCGCCCCCGGCGCGATCTTCGATGATCTGCTGCCTGGCGAGTCGATTGAGAGCCTGGGCACCGACCGGCCGAATCCCAATGCCGCGACCTGGCGCAAGGAACAGTTGCGCGCCGCTGCCGGCGGCATCGGCGTGAGCTATTCCAGCCTGTCGCTGGACTACAACGGCACCTATTCGGCACAGCGTCAGGAGTTGGTCGAGAAATGGGGTAGCTACCTGATGCTGGCCGAGCGCTTCATTGCCCTGTGCGTTCGACCGCAGCGCGTGCGATTCGTCCAAGCGTGTGTGCTTTCGGGCCGCGTGCGCCTTCCGCGTGGCTGGACGCTGCGGAATCTGGCCGCCTCCACGTACGTCCGCCCGGTGATGCCGTGGATTGACCCATTGAAGGAGGCCTACGCGCGCGGCGAGGCAGAGGACCGCGGCTGGGTGTCGCCGCAGCAGAACACGCTTCAGTACGGCAATAACCCCGCTGAGGTCCTGCGTCAGCGTCAGGACTGGCAGGAACAGACCCAGACCCTTGCGCCGCCGGCGCCCAACACCAGTGCAGAAGCGCGTGCCCAAGTCTTGGGTCAGCTGACGCGCGATCTCTCCAGGAGCGAATGACATGCGTGCACGCCTGTTGGCCAGCGCGATCCAGAACACCATCCGCGCGGACGCGGCAACCGAAGCCGAGCTCGGCCCGGCCCTGTATCAGGTCCGGGCAGAGGCCGATGTCGCCGACGTGATGATCTATGGCGCCATCGGTGGCTATCTGTTCGAAGAGTCGGTGTCCGCTGCCGACCTGGTCGAGCGGATCGGCCAGATCACTGCGGGCACCATTCACGTGCGTTTGAACAGTGTTGGTGGTGTCGTCGCTGACGGCATGGCAATCCACAACGCGCTGCAGGCCCATCCGGCGCACAAGATCGTCACCGTGGAAGGGCAGGCCGCTTCCATTGCCTCGCTGATCCTGCAGGCTGGCGATGAGCGCCGGGTCTATGCCAGCTCCCTGGTCATGGTTCATGCGCCGCGTACCGTGGCTGCCGGCAGCGCTACCGCATTCCGTCAGAACGCAGAGGCGCTGGACGCGCACGCGTCGGCCATGTTGGAGGCGTACGCGGCCCGCTCTGGCCGGCGCGAAGAGATGGAGCGACTGCTTACTGACGACGCCGACCACTGGTTCTCCGGTCCGCAGGCGGTCGATGCCGGTCTGGCCGACCTGGTGGTGGACGCGGACCCCGGTGCGACGGCCATGTGGTCGTCGGCATCGACCGTCGCCATCAGCGGCTATCTGCAGTCCATCGAAGGTGCTGGCGCGCCAGTGTTGTCCCAGCTGCGTCGAAGCATCGTCGCCAGCCTCTCTCCGCAAGTATTCGCCTCGCTTCCCGAGGTTAGCCAGTCGGCCGTGATCGGCCATATCGAGGATCCAACCATGAAGAAGCAGTACAGCGCCATCCTCGCGAACGCCGGTCGACAGAGCCCGGCAGTCGCAACCACCGCTGCCGCGCCCGTTACCCCGGTCGTCGCCGCGTCTCCCGTTCCCGCGCCGACGTCGGGCGACCCGGTCCAGGCCGCGCTGGGCGCGTTGCGTGAGCGCAACACCCAGATCCAGGCCATTGCGCTCCCGCACATGGGTAACGCACAGGTCCGTGAATACGTGGATGGCGTGATGGCGCAGGCAGACTCCAACATCACTGCCGACGCGGTGGGTCGCCACATCCTGGCACTGCTGGGCAGCAACTCTGCACCGCTCAATGGTGGTGCGGCCGTCACCGCTGGCACCGACCAGCGCGATCTGACCCGCTCGGCCATGTCCAATGCGATCGAGGCTCGTGCCGGCCTGGTCCAGGCGACGGACGGTAACGCCTTCCGTGGCATGTCGCTGACGGAGATCGCCCGCGCGTGCGTGCAGCAGGCCGGTGTTGACACCCGTGGGATGGAACGCCTGGAAGTGGTGGGCATGGCGTTCACCCACAGCAGCTCGGACTTTCCGCAGCTGCTGGGTGACGCTTCGCGCCGGGCCCTGCTGCAGGGCTACCAGGAAGTGGAAGAGACCTTCGACCAGTACACCCGTCCGGTGAATGTGAGCGACTTCAAGCCGACCAACCTGGTGGGTCTGGGCGCCTTCTCGGACCTGGACGTCGTCCCGGAGGGCGGCGAGTACAAGCAGGGCACGTTCTCCGAGCAGTCGCAGGCCATGAAGATCGTGACCTACGGCAAGCTGTTCACCATCACCCGCCAGGCCATCATCAACGACGACCTGGGCGTGTTCGGCGACGTGCCGCGCAAGATGGGCCAGGCTGCACGCCGTACGCTCGCCAAGGCGGTGTTCGACCTGATCAACAGCAACCCCAAGCTGGCCGATGGAAAGACCCTCTTCCACGCTGACCACAACAACCTGCTGCCGGCGGCGTTGATCAGCACCGCCAGCGTCGGCGCGATGCAGGCAGCCATGCGCCTGCAGAAGGATGCTGATGGCAATCTCATCCAGGTGCCGATGCGTGGCCTGCTGACGCCGGTTGCCCTCAGCGGCTTGGCGAAGACCGTGCGCACCGCCCAGTTCGCCGTGGGCGCGGGCGTTGGCAGCAATGACCCCAACATCGTGCGTGAAACCTTCCAAGTCTGGGACGACGGTCGTCTGGACGCCAAGAGCGCTCAGGCCTGGTACGGCATCTCCAA
Organism: Stenotrophomonas sp. STEN087; assembly: GCF_056759115.1. Classification (NCBI taxonomy): domain Bacteria; kingdom Pseudomonadati; phylum Pseudomonadota; class Gammaproteobacteria; order Lysobacterales; family Lysobacteraceae; genus Stenotrophomonas; species Stenotrophomonas sp. STEN087. The sequence goes on from NZ_JBRRCR010000019.1 coordinate 21,791, forward strand.
TCCCGCCTACGTGGACGGGATCGTGGTGGGCTACCTCGACGGCAACCAGACGCCGTACCTGGAACAGCACCAGGGCTTCACCGTCGACGGCGTGGCCTGGAAGGTGCGCCTGGATGCGGCACCGGCCATTGCCGACTACCGCGGCATCTACAAGAACCCGGGCAACCCCTGACCGTCACGCATCGGGGCTGCCGCGAAAGCGGCGGCTTCCTGAAGTACCTCACGCATCCGGAGAACATTTATGAAGAACGCACATCAGGACGGTCGCGTGCTCGACGTGACCCTGACCGCTGACACCAAGAGTGGCGAGCTGGTGGTACAGGGCAAGCTGGTTGCCGTCGCCGTTACCGATGGCAAGGCCGGCGAGATCATCGCCACGCACGTCGAAGGCGTGTTCGAGCTTCCCAAGCTGCCGGCCGCCGTATTCGGTGTCGGTGCCGCCGTCAACTGGGACACCGCCGCCGATCACGCTATCGCTTCAGCAGCCGGTGCCAATCAGGTTGCCGACATCGGCTTCGCCGTCTACGCGGCCGAGGCTGGCGCGCTGACTGTATTCGTCCGGCTGACCCCGGGCTCCGCCGCAGCAGGCGCGTAACAGAACAGGCCGGCACCGCTCACATACGCCCGGGTGGCGTGAGCGGTGCCGGTTCTTCCACAGCGACAACGGGGGATCGCATGGGCACCACCAGCACGCCGCGCGGCGTACGCAACAACAATCCTGGCAACATCGACCGCACCAGCACGCCGTGGCAGGGTGAGGATCGGTCCGCCGCCGCGATCGCCCGCGAGCAGCGCTTCTGCGTGTTCCTGACCCCGCAGGCCGGGTTCCGCGCTCTGGCGAAGACCCTGCTCACCTACCAGCGCAAGCACGGCCTGCGCACCGTGAAGGAGATCATCGGGCGCTGGGCCCCGCCAGTTGAGAACAATACCGGTGCCTACGTCCAGCAGGTTGCCGCAGCGGTTGGCGTTGCGCCTTCTGAAATCATCCGCTTGGACAACGCGGTCACCCTGAGCCGTCTGGCTACCGCTATCGCCAAGCATGAAAACGGTGGCATGTACTGGCGCCAGGATGTGATCGACACCGGCGTTGCAGAGGCGCTGCGCTGATGGTCGGCGGCGGCGTCACTGCCACGGCACCCTGGTGGGCTGCGGGCAGCGTGGTAGCGCTGTGGGTGCTACGCGAGACGTGGACGGCTTTCCTCGCGCACAGGAAGGAGCGCACGGAGACCGACGCTAACGTGGATCTCATCAAGGGCCTTTCCGAGCGAATTGGGTTCCTGGAGCAGCGTGTCACTGCTCAGGACGAGCGGCTGCAGGCCGAGATGCAGATGCGCCTCAAGGCGCAGGAGGACGCAAGCGCACTGCGTATTCGCGTCCGCCAGCTTGAATCCACGCTGCGCGGCCTTGGCGCTGTCATCCCGCCCGAAGACCCGGTGGTGTCCGCATGATCCGCGCCCTCGTCGTCGCCATCCTCCTGCTGCTGGGCGTCGTCGTCTGGCAGCGCGGCTCGGTTTCGATCGCGCACCGTGCGGCCGACCAGGCCGCGTCGAGCCGTGATGCCATGGAAGGCGAGCGTGACGCTGCCCGCTCCGCTGCCGATGACGCAGCGAAGACCCTGAAGGCAGAGCGCAGCAGCGCCGCTGCCGCGAACGCCCTGGCCTCCCAGTACGAAAAGGAAAAGAACGATGCACAGACGGCATCTGATCGCCTTGTCGCTGATCTTCTCAGTGGCAACAAGCGCCTGCACCAGCGTTGGCAAGCGTCAGTCGCAACTGCCGAGCTGTCCGCGGCCGCCGCTGCCGCCAGCCAGCCTGATGGTCGAGCCGACGACCGAATTGAAAGTGTCGGCCGAGCTGTTGGCGCCGCCGCCCAGTGCGACGCCCAGGTGAGGGGGCTGCAGGCCTATGCGCGACTGTGTAGCGCCGGGGTTGAATGATGAGCCAGATCAGGCTTGCCGTTGACGCAGACAACATGCTGGGGCGCCAGTTCAGCGAGCTTGAGCGGAAGAATCTGACGTTCGCTGTGATGCAAGCCTGCAACGCTACGGCATTCGACATCCGGCAGCAGTGGGAGGCAATGGCTGGACGGGTGTTCGACCGGCCAACGCGCATGACGCAACGCGCCGCGCAGTACCGCAAGGCCACGAAGTCCAAGCTCTTTGCTGAGGTCTATCTGCGAGATGAGGCAAGCAACGGAACGCCGCCTGCCAAGTACCTGCTGCCGCAGGTGGATGGTGGTGCGCGCCGAAAGAAGGGATTCGAGGTTCTGCTGCAGCAGCGCGGCGCCATGCCCCCGGGCATGTTTGCGGTGGCCGGTGATGGCGCGGATCTGGACCAGTTTGGCAACGTGCGCCCACGCCAGGTGAGCCAGATCCTCTCCCAGCTCGGCGCTCGCCAGGACGCGCTGCAGAACCAGACAGAAACCAGCAAGGCCCGGCGGCGATCGAAGCGCAGGCGCGGCGGCGAGTACTTCGCGCTGCAGGTGCAGCGTGGGAAGCTCCGGCCCGGCATCTACGAGCGCATTGCGACCGCGTGGGGCTCAGCGGTCCGCAGCGTGTTCATCTTCACGCGAGCTGCCAACTACACGCCCCGTTACAACATCTTCGGCCTTGCGCAGCGGGCGTGGGACAAGCTGATGCCGTTCCACTTCAACCGCGAACTGTCCAAGGCTCTGGAAACCTCGAAGTACAGGGGGCGCTCGTGAGCCAGAAGGCATTCCTAGCTGACTTTGATCGGCAAGCGGTGGCAGCGTTCGGTGCCGCTGGGATCGCCGACCTTGATGCTGTCTACATGCCACGTGGGGGCGGTGCTGGCGTCCCTTGTTCCGTGATGGTCGACCGTGGCACGCAGGCCTTCGGCGATGACCTGATGCCGGTGGCAGCCAGTGACGTTGTGATCAGCCTGTTCCGTGCGGAAGTGGTTGGCGAGCGCGATGGCGTGGTCGAGGTGGACGGGAATCGCTTCAAGCTGAAGGACAAGCTCTCTGATGACGGATCGCGGGTCCGCTGGACGGTATCCAATGCCTAGCCCAACGCCGCGCCGCAGGCTTCTCGAAGCGTTTGCCGCGAATCTGGAACAGGCATTGAAGGCCGCCGACTACTGGTCCGATGTCGGCTTGGTCGTGACGCTCGAACCAGGCCAGCTTGATCCGGAGTATGTGGACGATGGCTTGGCCGTCTACATCGAGCGCCAGGAGCGCTCGCCGGAGCCGGCCACGGCCCGAACGCACCGACTGACCACCATCGGTGTCCTGGTGAAGCGGGTCGCCCATAGCGCCGCAGAGGCCCGGCTGGACGAGGTGGTGGATGACATCGAACGGAGCCTCGATAGCCGGCCCAGTACGTGGCCGGCTGGCTTTACCGCCCCGCAATACCAGTCAATGGAGCCCATGAGGGCGCCCGCTGGCGCCGACTGGGTCGGCGCACTGCTCCGCTACACCTCGACCATTCCTATTCGTTGACGGCCGCCCTGCGGCATTACCCGGAGAAATACCCATGACCATGAAAGACCAGAGCTACCTGGGCAGCGGCAAGGTACTGGCACGCGAGTACGGCGTGCCGGGCCCGTTCATTGACGTCGGGAACTGCTCGGCGCTGAACTTCAGCCCCCAGACCAATGCCATCACCCTGGCGGATCACACCCAGCCGGGCGGCGGTGAACGCAACCGTGTCGACAGGCTGACCGGCGTCGAGATGTCCTATACGTTCCACGACTTCGCGCCCGAGAACCTGGCGCGTGCACTTCGCGGCACCGTCACCAATGTGGTCGCCGGGAATGCCGTGGATGAGGCCGTGGTCGGTTACAAGGGCGGCCTGGTGCCGCTGCTGCGGATCGCTAAGGAGATCACTTCTGTCAAGCCTGCAAGTGGCAGCACGAACTACACGGCCGGCACCGATTACGTGTTGCAGGACGGCGCGTTGTTCATTCCCGCGGACAGCACCATCGTGGACCCGGTTGGTGGCGTTGCGAACCTGAAGGTCACGTACGCGTTCGGCGCGCAGTCGGTCCTCCAGCCCATCGTCACTGCGGCGAAGCAGTACCAGCTGCTCTTCCTGGGCCTCAACGAGGCGCAGAGCGGTAAGGCCGTTCGCATCCTGGCGCACCGCGTGTCTGGCGGTGTGATGGCGCAGTTCTCGGCTATCGGCGATGAGCACGGCGCCGGCGAGGTGACCGGCGCCCTGATGACTGACTCGTCCAAGGGAGCCGGCCTGTCGCGGTACTTCGAAGTGGTGCAGGAGGTGATCGCGTGAGCGACGGCCGCGCCGATGAGATGGAGGTGCTGGCGGCCGCCAGCACCTCGGTTCAGTACCAGGGCGAAGTGCTGGTGATTTCCCCGCTTGCCGTTGGCCTCATCCCTTCGGTGGTCCGCGAGCTGCGTCCGGTGGTGGCGACCCTTCGCCCAGCCGGATCGGCAGATATCGCCTTGGAGATCGAAATCAGCCCCGAGCTGGTGATGGATCTCATCGCTGACCACGCCGGTCCGCTCTTCGCCGCGACCGCAATCTGCGCGGGTCGGGACGTGCAGTTCGTGGAAAAGGGTGATCCGGCCGAGTTCATCAGCCTGGTCCTGAAAGTGGTGGAGGTGAACCGGGATTTTTTTACTCGGCAGATCAGCCCGCTCCTGGTCGCCCTGCGCACGCGGATTCGTGGGGCTGGGCCGACGCCATCCAGCTCCTGATCCAAAGCGGTCACGCTCTGGGCTGCATCAAGGGGTACACCCTGGCGCAGTTCAGGGCGTTCACCGAGGCGGCTGCCCTAGCGAGGCGCCGCTGGCTGGCCGAGGAGCTGATGAATCTCCGGGCCGCGCAGTTCGATGCACCCGAATACACGGCATACCTGAACAAGCTGACGGACTGAAATGTCAACGACTGCCCCGAATCTCCGCGTACGCATTTCTGCCGACATCAACGACATCAAGCAGGGCTTGGCGTTGGTGCGTTCGGAGGTGGCTGCCTTCAAGAAGGAGGCGGCGAAGTCTATCGACCTCAAGGGCATCACGGATGGTTTTGGGCAGCTGCGCAACCTGGTCGGTGGGCTCTTTGCGGGTGTGACGGTTGGCAGTGTCTTCAGTGCGCTGATCACCGAAACCCGTGACGCTTCGAACGAAGTCGCCCAGCTGAGGGCGGTTCTGGCGTCGACAGGGCAACAGGCAGGATTCACCGAGCAGCAGCTGATGAAGATGGCCAACGGCATGGCCGATGCCACCACGCATTCGGCTGGTGAGATCGTCAAGGCCCAGACCCGGCTGCTCTCCTACACCGGGATTGTTGGCAAGCAGTTTCCCCAAGCTCTGCAGATGGCCATCGATCAATCCGCTCGCTTGGGCGAAAACATCGAGCAGTCCGCTGAGACGATCGGTAAGGCGTTGGACAAGCCGTCGCAGGGCGTCACAGCGCTGACAAAACAGGGCTTCAAATTCACCGAGCAGCAAAAGCAGCAGATGAAGGTCATGGAGGCCACCGGTCGGACTGCGGAGGCTCAGCAGATCGTCCTGGACGCGATGGCCGAGAGCTATGCCGGTGCCGCTGCGGCGGCCAGGAACACCTTTAGTGGCGCCCTGACCGCTGTTGGAAACTCGCTGCGTGACCTCCTGGACGGTTCTGGAAGCGCCAACCTCAGTGGGGTAACCCAAGCGCTCAACGAGCTTGCCCAGGCGCTGGCAGGGCCGGAGATCAAGGCGGCGTTCTCGCAGATCGCGACTGGCGTGCTTGGCGCGGTTGCGGCGTTCGCCAAGTTCATGGCGCAGGATGGTGTTGGCTACCTGCGTCGAATCATCAGTACTTTTGTCGAGGTGGTGAGGCACGCTGAATTGCTTGCCGTGGCGGTAGGCACCACGCTCGCCGGGCGCGCGGTGCCCGCGCTCATTGCGGGGGTCCGAATCGCAATCGGCTGGCTGGTGAGCCTGCGGGCCGGTCTGTTCGCATCGACTACGGCCGCACAAGGTCTCAAGGCGGCACTGGCTACGGTTGGTGGTCCAGTTACGCTTGCAATCACTGCGCTGACGACCGCGCTCTACTACCTGTACCAACGCACCCAGGACGCGAAGGAGGCAGCGGAGGAGCACGCGCGTGTCCTCAAGCAGGTTAAGGATCTGAGCAAGCAGTCGCGCGACGCGGCTTTCGAGCTCGCTGCAGCAAAGCGGAACGAGGCCATTGAGACATTGCGCGCGGCTAAGGCGCACTTGGAGGCTGCGCGGTACGAATCGCAAGCCACCGGGTTCGCTGCGGGTGGCGGTGGACCACTTGGTGGAGCGCGGGTATCGCTCGGTGAGAACGATCCCCGCGTGACGCGTGCGAAGGCCATGGCCCATGTGGCGCAGAAGAGCCTCGATGAGATCGATGCGGCTCTGTTCGACATCATGACTACCGGCATTGATCAGATCCTCAAGCCGGTGGTTGAGGGGGTCGAGGGTGGTGCCACTGCGATCGCCAAGTCCAACGCAACCATGCTTGATGCGGTTCGCCGTTCCCTGGCGGAGCTGGATCGCCTGTATGAGGCGAATGGCGTGTCCATCGCGGACTACTTCTCCAAGCGCCTTGCCCTGCAGCAGCGGGCTATCGATCTGGAGCTCGAGCAAGCAAAAAGCGAGCAGGCCCTTGCTACAGATGCGGCTGCGCGGAGGCGTAGCGAGGAGCAGATTGTCAAGCTGCAGCGCGACCGGGCCGAGCTTGCTGTGCAGGCGGCGCAGGATCAGCAGAAGGCCGAGGAAGGCCTTGCGAAATCGTTGGCCGAGGTGAAGGGCCGGCTGCTTGAGCTGGACGGTGAAACGGGCGCGGCAGAGAGGCGGCAGCTGGAAGCGCAGTACAAAGGCCTGTTTGATCGGCTTCGGGCTGAGGGTGACAAGACGGGGCAGGCGCTGGTGACCAGCCTCATCGATCGCTTGGTGGCAAAGTCCAAGACCGATGAGCTGCGCGAGGCGATGGGGCGCATCACGGCCCAGCTGCAGGGGCGAGAGACGGCCATTGGAGCTCAGGTCGGCGGCCGGATGTTGGGCTATGGAGAAGGTGAGGAACAGCTCGCCCAAGCCCGTTCCAAGGCCCTAGCAGATCTCCAGGCGCTTCGGGTTGCTGCCGTCGATGCCATGGCTGGCTATGCCCAGGGATCGCCGGAGCAGACCGCGGCCCTGGCCGGCCTGCAGGAGATCGATACACAGATCGGCACTATTGCCGCGTCCCAGCAGGTCTGGCGGCAGAAGATCGAGGACACAGCGAGCAGCGCGTTTGGCGACTTTTTGGCGGACTTGACCACCAGTACGAAGGGCTTCAATGAATCCTTCAGCGACATGGTCAAGAGCTTCGTGGCTGGCGTCGCCCGGATGGTGGCGCAGGAGGCTGCTCTGAGGGGCATTTCCGCACTGTTCGGATCGTGGGGGCAGGGTGCGTCTGGCAGCACACAAGGCGGCTCCACCGTGGTTGCGGGAAAGAGACACACTGGCGGTCGAGTGGGAACCGGTGGCCCGCGCGTCAGCTTGCCGATCAGCCCGATCGCATTGGGCGCCGCCCCGCGCTTCCATACCGGCGGCCAGCATGGTCTGCGTGCAGATGAGCGCCTCACCGTTCTGCAGACCGGCGAGCGGGTTCTCTCGCGGCGCCAGACGGCTGCCTATGACGCCTCGATGCGCGGCGGCACCGGGAGCGCGGGCCGAGGGGACGTGAGCGTCTACATCGATGGCGTTAAGGGGGAGTCCGGCGCTGTCCAGACTGAGGTTGACAGCTCCGGCAACCTGGACATCAGCATCACGCTGCGCGATCTGATGCGTAGCCAGATCCGTGGCGGGGCCTTCGACAACGATTTCCGCAGCCGGTATGGGTTGGCCTACAGGGGGAGCCGCGGTGGTTGATCTCTACATGCCATCGAGCATCCCGGACCCGGAGAACGAAAGTCTGGAGTTCGTACCGTATGGCGAGGATGTCTTGCGGTCGCCCATGGGGGCGGGAACAAAGACGCGCCCGATCCGGACCGGCTCCCTCGAGACGTTCAAGTGCCGGCTCTACTTGGAGCCGGCCCAGCTCAAGACGCTGATGGACTTCTACAACATCAGTGCCCGGCGGGTGCTTCCCTTCTACTGGTGGGATTGGCGTTGGCCTGGTGATGGTCAGCGCTACGCCACCTACAAGTTCATGGCTCGCCCGAGCTATGCCAAGTGGGAGGACATGTGGCGGGTGGAGATCAACTTGCTGATTGTCGCCAGCTATGAAGGGCAGTTCCTGCTCGACTTCTACGATTCCAACAACTGGCCGACGACCTGATGCCCCGTGTGCTCTCGGCTGCGGCCGCCAAATCGATCCTGGCAGAAGACACCGCCGAAACCTGGCTGTGCCTGCTCACCATCACCCATCCGGATCTGCAGACGATCCGAATCGTCAACAACACCGAGCCAGTGGCACGGGGAAGTACCGTCTGGCAGCCGTACCCGTTCGAAGCATCGTTCCCCGACGACACTGACGACGCGACGCCCAACGTCACTCTGCGCATCGACAACGTCGACCGCGACATCACCCGGCAGATCAAGGCGCTGCAGGGTCCGCGGCCGCAGGTGCGTCTGGAGGCCGTGCTGGCGAGCCAGCCCAGCGTGGTGGAGATGGGGCCGTTCAACTTCTCCGTGCTGCAGGTGGACTTCGACATCATGGAGCTGGGTGTGCAGCTCGGCTACCAGGAAGATTTCCTCAACCAGGGCGTGCCCGCGCAGACCTACACGCCATCCAATTCGCCCGGGCTGTTCGTATGAGGAAGTGGATCGGCATCCAGTACAAGGGCGACAAGTTCTGCCGGGAGTTCGCCCGCATGGTGCTGGCCGAACAGGGCATCCCTATGCCTGATGTGTCGGCACCGGCCGATGCGACTGGCTGGTCCCAGGTCGAGATGCCTAAGCGCTTCGACGTGGTCGTGTTCAACAGCGCAGGCAGGCCGTGGCACGTCGGTGTGTGCATGGGCAGCGGCGACTTTCTGCACGTGGAGCTGGGTCGCACCAGCCGCATCGAGCGGCTCGGCTCCCCCATGTGGGAGGCGCGCATCGCTGGCTTCTATCGATATATGGGGAAGAAGGATGAATGACGTTCCGCTGCACCTGCGAGGGCACGAGTTCGACGTGGCAGGCGTGGTCTACGCCCAGCCCGGGCAGACGCTGCTGCAGATGCTCAGGGCTGCCGCCGGCGGCGCGGAGATCTCCGCCGACGTCGTTGTGCGGGTGGGTGGCTATCAGGTGCCGCGCGAGGCCTGGGCGCGGCTGAGGCCAAAGGCCGGTGTCCGTGTCGACGTGCTGCGTCAGGGCCTGGCCAAGGGCGGTGCACGCCAGATCCTCGCCGCGGTGGCGATGATCGTTGTGGCTTACTTCGCACCCGGTTGGGGTGCCGCGCTGGCAAAGGGCGCCGGGTGGAGCGCTGCCGCCGGCAACGCGATCGCCTCGGGCATCACCCTAGCCGCTTCGCTGGCGGTGAATGCGCTGGTGTCTGTGCCGACCCCCGCCGGCGGCGGATCTGAGACACAGAAGGCGTGGAATGCGCTGACCGGCAACTCCAACCAGATCAACCCCTACGGGGTCATCCCGCTGGTGCTGGGGGAGCATCGCCTGTTCCCGCCGCATGCAGCGATGCCCTATACCGACGTGGTGGGCTACACCGCCTACCAGTGCTGCATGTTCGACTTGGGCTTCGGCCTCATCACCGTGTCCGACATGCGCATCGGTGACACCCCGGTGGAAAGCTTCAACGCGTTCTGGTGGGAGCTGAACTGGCCTGGCTCGGCGGCAGCCACTCTCTACACCAACGACATCGATGAGCAGGCCGTCAATGCGACGATGAACAGCGAGGGCGACCAGGTGACGCGCACTACCGCGCCTGGCGTGGACGCCATCAGCCTTGACCTGTTGTTCTCCAACGGCCTGAAGGTTTTCGGCGACTCGCTGGACAAGGGCTGGCCCATGTGGGTGCTGTGGCGGGTGGAGTACCGCGCTGTGGGCACGACCGCCTGGCTGCCGCCGCCGACGCCGCGGCTGTCCAAGCTGGTCAGCAGTTGGACGCCCGGCGCGAGCGAGTACCCAACCACCGCGCCTGGCCCTGGCCTCTTCCTGACCTGGGACCAGACGCGCGATCCCTTCGCATCGGGCATCGCGTGGGACGTGGCCAATGGGCAGTACGAAGTGCGGGTCACGCGGGTGGCGCGGAAGAACCAGACCAACCGGACGTGGGCAGACGGGGCGATCTGGACCTCGTTCCGCAGCATCCGCTATACCAACCCCAGCACGACCGGCACGCTCAAGCTCAACGTGCGCGTGAAGGGCACGGACCAGCTGTCCGGGACGCTGCAGTCGTTCAGTGTGCTGGCCCAGCCACACATCCCAGTGTACCGACGCAGCTCGAACACCTGGGCGACCCAGATGTCGCGCAACCCGGCGTGGGTTGCCTATTGGCTGATGACGCAGAGCCCGGCACTGGCCGAGCACGTGCCGGCTTCGCGGATCGACCTGAATTCCTTCGCGGACTTCGCTGCGTTCTGCGACGCCAATGAGCTCGAATGCCGGATGGTGGTAGATGCCCAGCTGACGGCGAGGGACCTCCTGAGCAAGGTACTGGGCACGGCTTTGGGCGATATCGGTAACCGGGACGGCCGGTATTGCGTGGTCTTCGACCGGAACGTCAGCGAAGCGACGGCGGAGCTGTCGCCCCTGGACATCAAAGAGTTCAGCGCAAGCCGGCAGTTCATCAAGGTGCCGCACGCGCTGAGGGTGCAGTTCAAGAACCCAGACGCGGACTGGCAGGATGATGAGATCATCGTCGTCCAGGACGGCTACAGCTATCGCGGCCGTGACGCTCGGGGCCAGGCCTCGGCCGATCCGGAAGCCACGCTGTTTGAGACCTTCCAGCTCGAGCAGGCCATGCTGCCGCAGCAGGCATGGCGCCTGGCGCGTTACCACCTTGCCCAGGGTCTCTACCGCAGCACCGTCTACAGCTTCACCACCGACATCTCCGGGCTGGGCATAGTCCGTGGGGATGTGGTGGACGTCGCCCATGACGTGGCCGAGTGGGGCACGGGGTGGGGCCGGGTGTTGAGCTTGACCACTGGTACGCCGGACAGCGCCGAGGGCGCCACCCTGAAGCTCGACACAGAGATCTACAGCGATCCTACCAAGCTGTACGGCATCCAGACGCGCACGGGGAACGGCGGCAAGCGCAAGGTGAACTGCAGGCCGCACAGCGCGTTCAGCGACACGTTCTACTTGGACAGCAGGCCAGCAGGTACGGTCGCTGGCGACCGGGTTGTGGTCGGCGAGCGCGGGATCGAGATGACCACCCTGATCATCACCGGGGTGAGGTACTCGGAAGATCTGTCGTCCTCGTTCACGGCTGTGGCGTATGACGCCCGCGTTGCCCCTTACTGGAAGAACCCGCCGGCGGAGATCATCAGCGAGGTGAGTGGCCGCAACTACGGCCTGCCGGCGGCGCCGCAGGTGACCGTCGCGGTGTCGTCGCCCGTCAACGATGAGGTGGACGATGCGGGTATTCCCACCGCAGTGGTCCGCATTGGCACGGCGCCGCGGCATGGCTACGCCACGGTTATGACGGAGGCGCTGTAATGTCGGTTCCAATCGCCTCGTACGAACTGCGCTTCCGCGCGCTTGGTGCGCCAGATGCGGCCTGGCAGTACCGCAGCCAGGTAGCCAACACCGTGTTTGTGGTGCGCGAGCTGCAGCGCGGTACGCCCTATGAGCTGCAGATGCGGTCTATCGGTACCAACGGACGCGCCTCCGCATGGGTGGATGTGGCTGTCGATGTGCCGGACACCAATCGAATCGGCGCTGCCGCACTGCCGAACATCGGCAACCAGCAGTCAATGTGGGACATGACGACCTCGGTGACCTTTGCCGCGTCCAGTGACGCCGAGGGCGCATCGGTGGCCACAGTCAGCGTGACCGCTGGGACGCTCATCATTGGTTCCGTCCAGGTCGCATACGCCGCCAGCAGCGCCACCCTGACCGGCACTGCTGGGCAGAAGGTCACCGTCTATCTCTACTACGTCGATCCGCAGCTGGCCGGCGGCAGCCGACAGCTGATGTTGACCACGAACATCGTCGAAACCGCCAACGCCAACGGCAACGTGGCAATCAGCTCCCTCCAGATCACCTTCCCGGCTGCCGGTTCCTCCGGCAGTGGCGGTGGTGGCATCGGCGGCGGCGGCGGTAGCGGCGGCTCCAGAAATCCTGCGTTTGAGGAAGTTCCGCTATGAGTTATGTGAAGAGAGAAGGCGTGCTGGTTGCCGAGGGCGAGACGGCGGTCGAGCTGGACACCGGAGAGCTGGTGGCCGTGGTTTGCACGCGAACGCTGCTGGGCGGGCAGATCCTGTTTCGGGGTAGGGCTCGCGCTGTGACCTCCGATGGCGAGGCAGTGGTTGGCGCTGATGGACAGCCCATCTCGCGGGAGTTCCAGCACACCGACCCGAGGCCGGACAAGGCCAACGAGGTGGCCAGGGATGTCCTGCTGGCCCTGCTGGGCGAGCCGCCGGAGCTGGTTGTCTGGTCTGGCCAGGTGCTGCTGGACGTGAGCATTCGCCAGGCGCTGCAGCTGGCCAACATAAATACCGGGGCGGTGGACGCCTCGGCTGTTCTGTAAGGGGGAGAGATGACGACGATTGATGGACGGCAGGTAATCCCTGCATCGGACCTGCCGCAGCGATATGCGGGCGTGGATGATGCGCTGCTGGGTGTGGTTCGCGCTGGTGATGTGCTGGCGGCCTTCCGCCTTAACGAGCTGCCGACACCCAAACAGGCTCAAGCGCAGATCGACGCGCTGACTGCGGGGCAGCAGTCGAACGCGATCTACGCGGACACGCTGGCTCAGCTGCAGGCAATCGCGGGCACCTATGTGGGTCAGGGCGCCTTCGTAAACAACGGCTCCGGCGCTGGACAGTACATCTGGAATGGCGCGTCCTGGGTGTTCTCCCGGGCCGACCTGCTGAGCCAGAAGGCCGATCGTTCGGAACTGCTGCTCAAGGCGTCCAACTCGCTGGTGGCCACCAAGATTGATGCGGTCATGGTTCCGTTCGAGCAGTTCAGCTTCTACGCTGCGAGCGATGACCTGGTGCCGATCGGCGCGATTGACCCGGTGACGGGCGTCCCGCTGGCTGCGTTTCGCGTGTCCACTGGCGAACTGCTCGCTTGGTTCGCCCCGGACAATCCCAGCATCAACAACATTGCGCTGGCCAATCTGGCCAAAGCTGTTCCGGAAACGGCCCGCCTCTTCACTGTCGATGGGGACATCGTTCCTCTGCTGGCCACCCGAGACCCGAGTGACGGAAAGGTCTACCCGCTGGTGTACTACAGCATCAGCGAAGATCGGCTCTACCCTGGCAGTGGAGGCGAGGCCGCCGCCGCTGACGATGGGAACGTCGCCTACATCGACAACGGCACCTTGCGAAGCGTGGGCGGCCTAGGTGATCGAGTCGTGGATGCAGATGCGTCGCGCGTCTGGCTTCAGGTGCAGACTGAGGGCGGCGCCGGCAAGGGGGTGTTCCGGGATCTGCAGGGCGCGGCGCATGCCGTGCGCGTCGCGCTCGGATCGGGCAATCGATACCCGGTCGACGTGGTTCGTGGCATCTCCGGCTCTGGACAGTCCAACGCCGCTGGGCAGGCGGGATCGTCCAACCGGTCCATCGTCTACGGAGAGCTCTACGAGTTCCCCAGCAAGCTGCTGATGCCGGCCACCGCTGCCAACAACGTCTGGACGGGCACGCCCACCCAGGGCGGCCTTTCCACTGAACTGGTCCCTTCCTCGATCACGGGCCTGGCGAGGCTGCGCAGCGCCATCGCATCGACCAACCAGCACGGCACTGTGGCCGAAGAGGCCGCTGGACGTAGCTACGTGCGCCGCGCGGCGGCGGAGTTGAACGGGTGGGCCCCTGCTGTGGTGGTCTGGACGAACGGTGAAGGAGGGCAGTCGATTCAGAACATGATGCCTGGCGCCCCGGCCGGCTTCTTCTATTTCGCCAACGTGGTCGCGACCGTTACCCGCATCACCCAGATCCTTGCAGCGCAGGGGAAGCGGTTTGCTCACGCCTGGCTGAACATGGCGCAGATGGAGAGCAATTCGGCTGATGCTCTGATCGGAGACAAGCACTACAGCCTGCTTCAGGCACATCAGGCTGCCATCTATCCGATTACCGGGCAGACCATCCCGCTGCGCATGATGACCAGCCAGATGAGCAGCTTCATCGGAGGCTCCCAGTCGCCCCGGTCGGTGCTGGATAAGGCGCTGGCCATCGAGCAGAAGTGGGGCGACTTCTGGTGCCTCGGGCCCACGTACTGCTACCCCTTCCACAGCGACTTCCTCCACAACACCAGCGTCGGCCATGCCATGCGGGGTGAGTTCTTCGACAGGGCCGTGGAGGTGATGGAACGCACGGGGTACTGGCGCCCGCTGCACATGGTTTCCGCCACCAGGATCAGCGCGACCCAGATCCAGGTGGAGCTTAGCGAGCCTGCAGTGCGGGACGCGGCGTGGGCGGTGTCGGACATTGCGAACGCCGGCATCTCTGTCGACGTTGGTGCGGTCGAGTCAGTCACGGTCAGCGGTAGCCAGATCACCATCACGGTGCCGGATGCCGCAGCGGTCTCACAGGTCGGCGCTGCGGTCGTAGGGCACACCAGCGGCGTACCTCGAGAGGCAGCAACCATCCCCCGTTCCACCATCCGCAGCGTCGCATCCATCGGGCAGTGGAGCCCGGAATGCGGCGGTCTGCAGATGCACAAGGCGCTGTGTCACCAGCTCATTTCTATCGGAGGTTGATTCATGCTTCAGGTACTTCTTCCCACCCTGGAAGGCATCCCCCGCCGGCCGGGTGTTCCGCCTCTGAACCCGTCCAGCCTGAAACCCGTCTACCCCATTCGCGGCGAGGATGGTGCGCTGGATCACTTCCTGTTCGGCGGCAGCGACGACTCACTGTATGGCCTGAAGGGAGTTGCGGCGTTCGCCCCCGCTGCCGCAGCTCCTGTCTTCCAGGACAACTACATCACCACGGTCGACGGCGTGCTGAATGGCTTGGCCAGCAACATCGCAGAGTCGCCGGCATTCACGGTGTGCATGGTCACCCGGTACGACGTGCAGAATGGCAAGGCCGTGATCTACGCCGGGACGACTCAGGCGGCAAACGGGGACGCAAAGGGCTGGGGCTTGCTGCGCGGGCCGACCTCGGACACCATCCAGCACCTGCTGCGTCCGAATGGGTCAGGCACGGCGATGCCGGCGAGCAACATCCCCAGCGCGTTGGGCAAGTGGATCTTCCTCTGCATGCAGGTGGATGGCCCCGCGAAGACCTGGCGCTGTTCCGTCGGTGGCGCAACTGCAGTCAGCGGGACGATGGCGAGCGCCTATGCCGCTTCTGCCCGGGGCTTGGGTATCGGCAATGCGTACTACGCGCCACCCACTGGCACGCCATACGATCGCGGCGTGTCAGTAGCCGAGGTCATCGCGTACGACCACATCGTCTCCCCGGAGGACTTGGCCGCCATCTATGCCAGGTCGAAGAACATTCGTATGGCGGATCGAGGGATCGAGGTCTTCTAACCCAAGGTGCGCCTTCGGTCAGCTGTCGCAGAGCTCGAAAGTTGAAATAGCTCCATGAAACAGGGCACTGCCCGTGTGCCGGCAAGCACCCGGGCAGTGCCGCAACACAGGTGATCTCAGCACCTGGCATTGGCCGCGTCCCTGTCGCCCTCGAGAGCGGCTGGGATTGTCGGCCCCACCCATCGCAAAACCTGAGATCCCATGATCAAGCCCATCATTTCCTGGCCGGGCGGCAAGCGCCGACTCCTGAAGCACCTGTATCCACACTTCCCTGAGCACGACTGCTATGTGGAGGCATTCGCCGGCGGCGCCGCCTCCCTGCTCATGCGTCCGTACCCGGCAGCGACGGAAGTACTCAACGACATCAACGGCGAGCTGGTCGGGCTGTACCGTTGCGTCCGGCATCACCTGGACGAATTCGTGCGCATGTTCCGCTGGTCGCTGGTGTCGCGGCAGATGTTCGAGTGGGCGCAGATGGAGCGCCCCGAAACCCTGACCGACATCCAGCGGGCGGCTCGCTTCTACTACCTGCAGAAGCTGGCATTCGGCGGCAAGGTGCAGGGGCAGACGTTCGGTGTGGTGACCACGGGAGGTCCGCGGCTCAACCTGCTGCGGATCGAGGAAGAGCTCAGCGCGATGCATCTGCGCCTGGCCAACACCATTATCGAGTGCCTGCCGTGGCAGGACTGCGTGCGACGCTATGACCGGCCCGGCACGCTGTTCTATCTGGACCCGCCGTATTGGGAGACTGAGGGCTACGGCGTCGACTTCCCCTTCAGCGAGTACGAGGCGATGGCAGAGCTGATGCGCAGTGCTGCTGGCCGGTTCGTCGTGTCGATCAACGATCACCCACAGATCCGCGAGGTGTTCGCTGGGTTCGACCTGGTGCCGCTGCAGCTCGATTACACGATTGGCGGCGGGCAGGGCCGGGGGCGCAAGTTCGGTGAGCTGATCATCAAGAGCTGGGACGATAGGCAGGCAGCCCTGCTGTAAGGCTTAGGCGACAGGCTCCACCAGCCCCTCGGTGTTGCTGCGTGCGTTATCAGCGCCCGCAACGACGCCGCGTGTCCTGACTTGTCGGCAGCTGATTTGCTATGTGCAGGGCCACAGCCACGGGGGTGGCCCCGCAGGAAAACAGGTCTGAGGCAGCCCTTCAAAACGGCTGCGACAAGTGTCCACGTCGCCTTGCTCAATAGCTGCGGCGTTACGAACCGCCTACAAAAATTTGTCCAAAACAGATTCAAAAAAATCTAACCAATTGAAATAAAAGGTAAAAATCTAAAAATCTCACGAATCGAGATTTGTTTATCACGGGTGGTTGATTTTCGTAAAAGGCGCAAGTAGGATCTCCCCATGATTCGGAGGCAGGCATGGCTGAACAACTCGACCCGACGAAAGGTGTTTCACCCGCATACGGCTCTTTCAAGACGCTGGTGAGCTTCGCGAACTCGATTCGTGATGGGGGCCATGTCCCTATGCAGATCGATAGGACGTTGATGGGCAGCCTGTCTGGATCTGGCAAATCTGAGACGATGACTGCGCTCAAATTTCTTGGCTTGGCGGCAGGCGACAAGCCTGTGAAGCCTACGGCTCTGTTTGAACAGTACGTGATGGCCGAAGATGCCGAGCGCCCGGCGGTGCTTAGGAAGATCCTTGAGGATGCCTACGCATTTTTACTTAAGGCGCCGGACTTCGACATTGAGCGCGCTAGTACTGGACAGGTCTCTGATTTGTTCCGTCAGCAAGGCGTCCAGGGCAGCACAGTTGTAAAGGCAATAAGCTTCTTTCTGTCAGCAGCAAAGGAAGCCGGAATTAAGGTCTCGCACAACGTAAAGCCGCCCAAACTTTCGTCTGGTGTCTCGAAGGCGAAGAAAGAAAAGCGGGTCGATCCAACCCCGGAGCCTGCTGTCGCACTACCTGCGGCTGTCACGGACGCTCAGCGTCCCAACACCCACAGGTTTGAGATACCGATCCCTGGCAAGCCGAGTGTTTCCGTAATTGTGCCTGACGACATGGATGCTGATGATTGGGAAATGCTCAGCCAGATGTTTGGAATCTATGTTGCGAGGTGGAAGAAGTACCCAAACGGAAGTGGATCTTCGGCCGATCAATTTGCATAGCGGTAGGCCAGCATCCACAAAGCAAAAAAGGGCGATGGCCGGCAAGCCATCGCCCTCGGTTGCAACGATTTTTTAACAAATGACAAGGTGGTAAGGCACCCCTCTGTCACCTGAAGCGTCCTAGCGGGGACGGCGAAACGATATCTGGATTGCCGGCTTCAGGCAACTATTGCCTTCAATCTCAGTTGAAGGAAATTACGACG
This sequence comes from Stenotrophomonas sp. STEN087, assembly GCF_056759115.1. Classification (NCBI taxonomy): domain Bacteria; kingdom Pseudomonadati; phylum Pseudomonadota; class Gammaproteobacteria; order Lysobacterales; family Lysobacteraceae; genus Stenotrophomonas; species Stenotrophomonas sp. STEN087. The sequence goes on from NZ_JBRRCR010000019.1 coordinate 39,667, forward strand.
ATGGAACCATTCGTCGCTCCACCTGGCTACACATGGGTGTTCTGCATGTCGTTCAGGCACTACATCACCGGGAAGCCGGTTTTCCGTAAGGATGGAAAGCCGTTTGCGTTCTTGGTCCGCCGAAAGTAACACTCGGCTGACCGCTGCGGAAACTGAAAGCCCCTCCCTTAACCGGGAGGGGCGATGCCGTCGCTATAGAACCTCGCACCGGCCAGCCCGGTCCCTGCGTGCTTGTACCTCTCCAACTCAGCAGCGCGCTATGGGTATTTCCTGAACGGAAGTGGTGTAGTTCGGCGAGACCATGTGCTGCCTCATGCCCCACGCTGGCCGCGCCTGCCAACCTGATGCGCCAAGGCCCGCCGTGCCGCGCCCGAACTTCTGGTTGATCCGATCCATGGTGGCCATCAGCCTCTCGTTGCCGACCACCGTCGGCCCGAATAGATCTTCCTGCAGCTCATCCGGCCGGGCCAGGTCGAGCAGCGCCACCCCGGCCTTCTTGTACCCGATCCCGTCGCGAAGCAGGCCGCGCAGCAGCTTGCGCACGACACCCAGCACCACGGTGGTGTCTGCGGTCGACGCGGGCAGTCCCACGGTCCTACTGGCGTTGTGCTGCCGCAACTCCGGCCGGAACACGTCGGAATGGGCGAACACCCACACGCCGGCGGTGACCAGGCCCCGGGCACGCAGCTTCTCGCAGGCGCGCACGGCGAAGGTGGCCAGCGCCTGGGCTACGGCTTCGTGGTCCTCGACTCGGTCAGCGAACGAACGGCTGACCATGATCTGCTGCCGGTCCGGCTCCACCTCTTCCAGCTCCATGCAGGGGTGCCCCTGCAGCTCGCGCTGGGTACGCGCGAGCGTTACCCCGAAGGTGGCCAGGATGTCGTCCGCCGGTGCATCGCGCAGAGCGGCTGCGGTGCTGATGCCCATGGCTTCCAGCCGCGGCGCCAGTCGGCGACCAACACCCCACAGATCCCCGACGGGGAACATCTGCAGCACCGAGTTTCGGTAGGCCGCGTCCCCGAGGTCGATCACGCCGTCGGCGCTCTTGGCCACCTTGTTGGCCAGCTTGGCCAGCGTCTTCGTCGGCCCTATGCCGATGCAGTTGGGTATGCCGGTCCATCGGTGCACGCGCTGCCGCAGATCCCGGGCGAACCGCTCGCGGTCCCGCACGCCCTCCAGATCGATGAAGCTCTCATCGATGCTGTAGACCTCCACCCGGGGTGCGGCTTCTCGCAGGATGGTCACTACGCGGGCGCTCATGTCGCCGTAAAGACCGAAGTTGGCCGAACGCATCTGCAGGCCATGGCGACGCACAAGGTGCTTCAGCTCATGGGCCGGCTGGCCCATCTTGATGCCCATGGCCTTGGCCTCGGCCGAGCGCGCGATTGCGCAGCCATCGTTATTGCTCAGCACCACGAGCGGCACGCCGCGTAGCGCCGGCTGAAACACGCGTTCGCAGCTGGCGTAGAAGTTGTTCCCGTCAACGAGCCCGAACATAGGGGCCTCGGCGCCTCATCTGGCGGACCACGCCCACAACGGCGAACACCTCGACCTCAGTGGGCTGTTCCAGGACGATGGGCGGGAAGTCTGGGTTGGCCGAATGCAGCTCCATGTGACTCTCGAACAGCTGCAGCACCTTGCAGGTGGGCTGGTTGCCATCCCATATGGCAATGACCAGGTCACCGGCTAGCGGCGTGACTGAACGGTCCACCACCAGGATGTCCCCATCACTGATGCCGACGCCGCTCATGGACCAGCCATCGGCCCGGTACAAGAACGTGGCGGCCGGGTTGCGCACCAGCAGGCGGTGCAGATCGATCGCTTCATCCATGAAGTCGTCGGCCGGCGACGGGAAGCCCAGCCGCGCGCGTACTGCGGCCATTGGCACGAACTGCACGGGGCCGTCGATCATCGCCGGACCGAGAGCCAGGGCAAGGGTGGTGGGGTAGGGAAGGGACTGCATGGCGCGTACTCTGAGATTGGCGGGTCTCACCCGCCGCGACGGCGCGGATGTTAGTACAAATACTAACTAGCGGACAGGCAAGGAACCTTCGCGAAGGTGAACTGCTTTCCAATCGGATGGCTTATCGGGTGCCAATGCGATCTAAGTCACGGAAAAGTAAGGATATGCGTAGGATTGCAAATCCGTTTACAGCGGTTCGATTCCGCTTGAGGCCTCCAATTGAAAAGCCCTGACTCCGGTCAGGGCTTTTTCTTTGCGCGGCCCCCTGCCAAACCGCACTCCTCTCCAACAAGCACCCCTGCTAACGTCCGCCGTCACACTCGGGAAGAGGGGCAGGCAGTGCGCGCGTTGGCAATCCGGGAGGCAATCTACCTTCCCCTCGGCGCGATGTTCGCCGCAATCGCATTCGGCTTCACCGTGCCCGGCTACAGCTCGCTCTCGCAGCACCTCAGCGAGATGGGACTGATGCCGGGCCTGCCGGCAAACATGTTGACGGCCTGCATCGCGGTCAATGGCGCGGCCATCATCGTCTTCAGTCTTGCGTTGCTGGGCTGGGGCCGCCGCTTCGCACTCACCGCGCTCACCTCCATGCTGTTCGGCGTGGCCATGCTCAGCAACGGGGTGTTCACCACCGGCAGTCCGCTGCATGGCATGTACTCTATCGGCATCTTTTCCATCCTGACGCCGCTGTTGTTCCTGGTTGAGCTCGGTGCCGATGCCTCCAGGCGCATCGCCTGGGTGGCACGCGCCGCTTCGCTGCTGGGCATGGCCTATCTCTGGTTGATGCTGTCGGGCTTCGATCCGCAGCCCTGGCACGGGCTGACCCAGCGCATCGCGCTGTTGCCGGCATTTGGCTGGTACACGTTCGCCGCACTGGAACTGCGACGGCTGTCCGGCAGCAGCTGATGGTGTGTCTGGTTACACTCAAGGCATGAACCAGATCGACAACTTCCGCGGCGCACTGCTGGGACTGGCCTGCGGCGATGCCGTCGGCACCACGGTGGAATTCAAGCCGCGCGGCAGCTTCACCCCGCTCACCGACATGGTCGGCGGTGGCCCGTTCAATCTGAAGCTGGGGCAGTGGACCGACGACACCTCGATGGCGATGTGCCTGGCCGAAAGCCTGGTGCGTTGCGATGAATTCGATACGCGCGACCAGATGACCCGCTATGCCAACTGGTATCGCAACGGTTACTGGAGCGCGACCGGTGAGTGCTTCGACATCGGCATGGCCACGCGCGCTGCCATCGACCAGTTCCTGCTCAGCGGGCAGCCGCTGTCGGGCAATGAGGACCCGCGCAGTGCCGGCAATGGCTCGATCATGCGCCTGGCGCCGGTGGTGCTGCGCTATGCAGGAACGCCGGAACTGCCGGCAATGGCCGAGCTGAGTTCGCGCACGACCCATGCCGCACGCGAGTGCCTGGATGCATGCCGCTTGCTGGCGGCCGCGATCGAGCGTGCGCTGGACGGGCAGCCGAAGCAGGCCGTGCTGGATCTGCGCGACATCCCGGTGCAGGGCGAACGCCTGCAGCAGATCGCCGCTGGGCAGTATCAGCAGGCAAGCCGAGAGCAGATCCGCGGCAGTGGCTATGTGGTGGACAGCCTGGAGGCGGCGCTCTGGTGCTTCCACCGGCACGACACCTTCGCCGCTGCGGTGCTGGAAGCGGCCAACCTGGGCGACGATGCCGATACCACCGCGGCGGTGCTCGGCCAGTTGGCCGGTGCCTTCCATGGTGCGGCCGGCATCCCCGCGCACTGGCTGCAGGTGCTGGCGATGCGCGCGGAAATCCAGGTGCTGGCCGATGCGCTTTACCAGCGCAACCAGGCCGCGCACGCGTAGCTGCCTGCGGAGGCTTCAGCCTGGCAGCGGGGTCTTCGTTGCAAGCTTCTGCAGGAAGCGCGCGCTGTCGATGATCGCGCGACGGTGCAGGCCTTCACCGATCAATCCGCCTTCGTCCTCGCAGCGCACCTTGAACAGCAGGGTGCGCCCTTCAATGGCGACCAGCTCCACCTGCGCGCTCACCCGCATGCCTTGCGGCGTGGCCGCGACATGGCTGACATCGACGTGCGTACCGACCGTTGCCTGCCCGGCGTCGAGATACGGGGCCAGGGCCTGGATGCAGGTCTGTTCGATGAAGCCGATCATCATCGCCGTGGCGAACACCGGTGGCATGCCGAGGAAGCCGGGCCAGTCCGGCGCCACGTTCGGTACCAGTTGATGCGCCGAGACCACCTGGGACGCCTCGAAGCGCACGCCTGGCTGCAGGGAAACAATCGTCGTCATAGCCGTCCAATCCGCATGTTGATGGGCCAGAAGATCGCTCGGCGCTGCAGCGGGTCGCCCCACTGCGCGGCCAATGCTTCCGTGTAGGCCTGCAGCATCGGTTGCTGTCCGGCTTCGCGCGCGCGTCGCACCGCCGACCAGGTCCCGAAGTAGCCGAGGGTATCGGCGAGGGTCCAGTTGCGTTCGATGGCCAGGGGCGGGTAGTCGAACTCGGCGAAGGGAAACTCCAGTTCCGCATAGCCACTGTCGACCTGGCGGCGTTCGGCCGGCCAGTACGCGCCGAGGTCATCGGCGTAGAAGCGGGCGAAGCGCAGCTGCAGGTCGGGCTCCAACCGGGGCGTGGCGTAGCTGATGAGTGCGACGATCGCCCCTGGAGCCGCCACCTGGCGCACCTGCGCGTAGAACGCCGGCAGGTCGAACCAGTGCGCGGCCTGGGCAACGGTGATGAGGTTGGCGCTGCCGGGTGCCACGGGCAGGTGTTCGGCAGGGGCCTGCTGGTAGCTGACGCCCGCCGCAGGGGCGGCGTTGTGCAGCTGGTCGGCGCTGGAGTCCAGGCCCACGACCGCATCGAAGTGCGGGGCCAGCAGGCGGGTGAGCTGGCCGGTGCCGCAACCTACGTCCACGGCCAGCGCGTGCGTGCTGCAGGCCTGCGCCAGGAAGTCGGCCAGGGCAGGCGGGTAGTCGGGGCGATGTGCGGCGTAGGCGCTGCCGCCTGCGTCGAACCAGTTGGTGGGAGTGGCGGTACTCATCGATGCAGTCCTCGCACTTCGGTCAGGCGCGCGGCGAAGCCTTTGTGTTCCAGTGCCGATGCCGTGGCCTCCAATACGTCCAGCAGGGGATGGCCGATCTCCGCCTCCAGCGTGCCGATCGCCTCGAATACCAGCGACCAGTGCGGCTCCAGCCGGCGCAGCAGTGCGCGACCGTCGGCGGTGAAAGCCAGCGCGCTCTTGCGTGCGTCCTCGGCCATCGGCAGGCGTTCGAGCAGGCCCTGCTGGATCATCAGGCCGACGGTCTGGCTGATCGCACCCTGGGTGAGGCGGCTGGCGTCGGTGATCTCGCCTACGGTGCGGGCGCCACCGGCAATGGCGCGCATCACCGGGGTGTAGCGCGCGCGGTAGTCCAGGCCCATGTCCCGGTAGACCGTTTCGGCCCCCTGGTCTACGAGTTCGGCGGTGTAGCGGAGCAGTTCGCCCAGTCCGGCAGTTCGTTTCATAAGAGGCAATATGCATTAGCGCTAATGCATGTGCAAGCGTCACCAATCTCAAACCGGGACGACATGAGAAGGGGGTATGGTCGAGCTTCGGTATTCGGGAGCAGCAATGGCACGCAGGGACATGCAAGACCGCATGCAGCACGCGGCAGGCCAGCGATGAGCAGATCCACTGCGGATGTGCGCTGGCTGACATTCCGGCTCAAGAACGGTCAGTCGATCGGGCCGGATCAATTGAAGGACGGCTGGGTGATCGCGGCCGAAACGCGCCATTGCGGCGTGCGCCGTGAGAGCATCGAAGGCTCGGGCGTGGTCTACGCCCTGTATGGGCCCTCCGATCTGCCATCACCGCGTCGCGCTGAACTGCGCATGCGCGATTTCCTGATGCGCTCGGGCTACACCTTCACCATGGGCACGCTGGGCGGCTGACGCCGCCCGCTGCATCTGCGCGGCTGCGCTCAGGGGCGCACGGTCAGCACCTGCCCGATGCTGCCGATCGGGCCACGTTCGTCATGCAGCACCGTGCTGGTCAGGCCGATGCCTTCGCTGCCGAACGACACCGAGGTGTCGAAGCCCAGCCAGTCGCCCTGCGGCGTGCCGAACAGGTGCACGGTCAGGTCCAGGTTGGGGAACGCGATGTCCTTTGGATCGGCGCGTACGGCCATGCCGTTGGACAGGTCGAACAGGGTGGCGGCGCGGGCCAGCGGGCTTACCGTCTCGCCGTCCAGCAGCGGCTGCTTCGCGCGTGCCCAGTAGGTCGCACGGCCGGGGCCGTGGTCATCGCGGCGGATCTGCACGTTCTCGATGAAGCCGCCCGGCCACACCGTCGCCGGGTCCCATTCGGGCATCGTGTCGGCAGCTGCGATGCGCGCCAGCGGCGTGCCGGCAATCGCCGCGGTATCGTTCGGGCGCATCAGCCACGCACGCACGCGCAGGGCCGCGCGATCCCGGTGGCTGAGGGTGGCTTCCACCAGTTCGATGGTGCGGCCGCCGCGCAGTATCTGCACGTGTGCGTCCATCGCTTCGATCGGAATGGTGCCGAGGATGTCGTAGGACAGGCGGCCGATCAGGAAGCCGTGCCCTCGCGCCGCGGCGTCGCGTTCCAGGTGGTGGGCCAGCAATCCCATCGCCGGGGCGATGTGCTGCTCGTTGGTGTTCCAGGCGCCGCCCACGTGTGCGGTCGGCAGGTAGCGGGTGTCGCTCAGTCGTTCGAAGAAGGCCATGGGCTCACAGGGCAGTGGAATGAAGTGCGCGACGCGCGCTGCGCCGTGCCTCCATCGTAGCCTCAGTGCGCGGCAGCCGCCTTCAGTGCATCCACAACCTGCGCGCCGGAGAAACCGCAATGGCCTTCGCCGACGGGAGGCAGTACATGCAGTTTCGATGCGCTGCCTGCACGTGCCACCAGCTGCGGATACACCTCCTGCATGCGCGGCACGATGCTCGGATCGTCATGGTTGAACTGGATCACCAGTGGCCGCTGCAACGCGCCGTTGAGTGCCAGGCGGTCGCGCAGGTACGTCTGCCCAGCGGCACTGGCCTGCACGCGTTGCACGCCCGCGTTGAAGGCCGCGTCGTCACCGAAGCCGCTGTAGACGATGCCGATGTTGCCGGCCGGCATGCCACCGGCGCGCTTCGCCAGTTCGTGCAGGACCAATGCGTGCAGGCTGATCGCACCAGCCAGCGCATCGGGTGCGACCTGCAGGCGCGTGGCGAGCTGTGCAGCCTGTGCCGGACGAGTCGCCAGTGCGGCAGCGATGCCCTGGTACAGCGCCATCTGCGGCAGCGCGCCGGCCTCGCTCGACAGCAGGCCGCCGGCCGGCAGGCCCTCGGACTTGGGGAAGAAATAGTCGAAGGCGACCAAAGTGGTCAGCAGCTCCCCAGCCAGCATGTCGCCGGGCAGGTTGGCGCCGCACAGCGAGACGCCACCGGCATAGCCCTGCGGATGGCGCTCCAGGCTGGCCACGGTGACCGCGCCGCCCATCGAGAAGCCGAGCATCCAGGTGCGGCGCACGTGCGTGAGTTCGCCCAGCGCGTGCTGGCGCAGGCGCTCCATGTCGGCCACCGCATCGGCCACCGCCCAGCCCTGGCTGGAGTAGGCACTCTGGGCGACGGCGTAACCGGCATCGAGCAGTGCCTGGGTGCTGTCTGCAGCCGCCATCGGTGTCTCGCGCGGCACGCCCACCGGCTCATAGCCATGGGCCAGCATCACCAGCTCGCCGTTCCACTGCGCGGGAACATCCAGCCGCCAGGGTGCGCCCTGCAGTTCACCGCTGAGCGCGCGCGGCGCTGGCGGTGTGGCCGCGTGCAGTGCGGTAGCGGGACGCAGCAGGCCAATTGCCAACACGAAGGAGAGAAGCGCGCGCATCGAAGTCATTCGTGCACCCCGGGGCCGCCGCACGCCACGCGGTGCATCGGGAAGTCCATGGCCTGCGTGGGGTTGTCACGTGCCACTTCAATACGTGCGTGCAGGTGGTTGTCGTCTAGGCGGCGGTAGTGAATGCGCTGCGGGAAATCATTGGCCGGGTTCTCGAACACCGCCTCGTTGGCGTCGACCCGCGTGGCGCTGAAGTCGGTGGCATTCCGTCCATTGGGCAGGGCGGTGAAGACCAGACGGCCATCATCGTGCTGGCGCAGCGACATGAACTCAAAGCCCACCGTGCGGCCCTCGTGCAGGCTGCGGCTGCTGCCGAACAGGGTGCCGCCAGCCAACGTGGACCATTGTTCGCCGGCGCCGACCGGCTGCCCCTCCAGCTGCCAGCAGCCGGCCAGCCAGGCCAGCTGTTCGATCTTCGCTGTCGGCGCGGTGTGCGCGGTCGCGGCCATCAGCAGTGTCACCAGGGCCAGGGCGATACGGTCGGACATCATTGCCTCCATGCGAGCGCGGATGAGCGCCTGTATAGCGCCGGCCCGCCGCGCAGGCCAGTGCCGCCCACGGCACGGCTGGATTCGATACGATAAGTCGCATCAGCCACCACCCGCTTGACCCGGAGTCCCGTCATGGTCGACCGCCTTGCCATCCTGCTGGAACGTTTCGCGGTCAACGCCTCGGTGTTCCATGCCGGCGCGCTGTGCGGCATCAATAGCCTGCCGGGCGAGGATGAGGCCGGCCAGCTGCACCTGGTGCGGCGCGGGCCGGTGCAGGTCAGCCATGGCCAGCAGACCGTGCAGGTGGATGTGCCCAGCCTGCTGCTGTACCCGCGGCCGATGCCGCACCGGTTCAGTACCGACCCGCAGCACGGTGCCGACATGGCCTGCGCCAACCTGCATTTCGAAGGCGGCCGGCTCAATCCGATCAGCGCGGCGTTGCCCGATTTCATCTGCATGCCGCTGACGGATCTGTATGGCGGCAGCGCCGCGCTGGATCTGCTGTTCGAGGAAGCGTTCGAGCAGCGTTGCGGGCGCACGGTCATGGTCAATCGCCTGTTCGAGGTGGTGATGATCCAGGTGCTGCGGCAGTTGATGGAAGGTGGGCAGATGCGCGGCGGCCTGTTTGCCGGGCTCGGCCACCCGCGCCTGCGCCTGGCACTGGTGGCCATGCATGAGGCGCCGGCGCAGGCCTGGACGCTGGAGGACCTGGCCGAAACCGCCGGCATGTCGCGCAGCGTATTCGCCGCCAGTTTCCGCGAGGCGATGGGGACCACGCCGGGCCAGTACCTGCAGGGCTGGCGTGTCAGCCTGGCCCAGCAGGCGCTGCGCCAGGGGCGGCCGTTGAAGCGGATTGCCGACGACGTCGGCTACGGCAGCGAAGCCGCGCTGTCGCGTGCGTTCAAGGCACACACCGGGCAGTCGCCACGGCAGTGGCGTGAACAGGATCGCGCCAGCGCCGCCTGAGTGGTCAGCCCAGCGCGAGCCGGGCCAGCTTCATGCCGCCAAACAGGCCGGCCAGGCCAAGTGCGACCGAGCCGCCGGCATACAGCGCCGCCAGCCCGTGCTGGCCGCGCTGCAGCAGCAGGCCGATTTCCAGCGAGTAGGTGGAGAAGGTGGTATAGCCGCCGAGGATGCCGGTGGTCAGCAGCAGCCGCAGCTGCGGCGAGGCGCCATTGCGCAGGGCGAAGGCCTCCACCACCACGCCCATCAACAGTGCGCCGCTGATGTTGATGAGGAAGGTCGACCAGGGCCACGGGCTGCCGACGGCGACGCGCGCACCGAGCAGGTTGCAGGCATGGCGCAGGCACGCGCCCGCGCCGCCTCCCAGGAAGACCAGGACATAGTTGTTCAGTGCTTGCATCGTTTGCCTCGAATGCTGGTTAGCAGGATCGACGGCGTATGCAATGGCGGGCACGGCCTGCCATCGACGAACGCCGGGTTCGTCAACAACAGGAGCCATCAGCCATCTCAGGCGGTTATCGGGGGAGCCCCATCCCCATCACGCGCCATGCTACCAGCGCGACGCGGCGCTGGGCATAAATCTGTCAGGGCAGGGCGGTGGCGACCACGCGGGCGACCTTGCTGCGGCTGATGCCTTCGCGCAGCAGATCGTTGGCCATCAATCCCAGCGATGCCTGCCGGCGGAAGCCAACATCAAGCCCGCGCCGGTCGAGGATGTTGGCCACCAGCTCATAGGCGGTTTCCCAGACATCCAGATAGGCCTCGCTGGGCAGGTACATATAGGCGCTGCCGCGTTCGCCGACCGCGCCATCGACCGGACCGAACAGCAGTTCGCGCGGATCCATCTTCACAGCATCGGCGATGCGGAAGAGCTGCTCGGCTTTTACGTGGTCGGCCTTGACGTTGTCGTTGAGCCAGTTGCTGACGGTGGCGGTAGTGCTTTGCGCAGCGCGGGCCAGGTCGGCCGGGCGGGGGTGCCCGGCATCCTTCATGGCGGCGGCGAGTCGTTGTCCAAGAGTATTCATCTATGCAAGCCAGCTTAACGCGTGGATTCAAAAGAATCCTTGCCACCAGAATAAGTCTGATGACGAAAGAGATCGAAAATGGACGAAATCTGGTGCAAGCGTCAGGTGCGCAACCGGCTGGGACTGGAGACCGACGCCGAGCTGGCCAGGCTCTTTGGAATCAGCCGATCCGCTGTCTCGCAATGGCCCCGCGACTTTCCGATTCCGCCGCTGCGGCGCTACATGTTGCAGCAGCGCTATCCGAGTCTGTTTCCTGCGGAAAAGAGCGATCAGGTAGAAACCATCTAAGTAACGACTGATACTGTCGCGGTTAGCGCGGTTATCCCGATTTGTTAAGCGTGCTTATCGCGATAGTTGAATTCGATTGAAACAGGCGCTGCAGGGGCGCGGCGGAATGCGTGTCGGGCGAGGGTGTCGGCTTTGGCGCGACGGCGGGCGGGGCGGCCCAGTTGCTCAGATCATGAACGATTAATAATTTCAATCACAAAAGTCGCACCCTGTAATTGACCTGTCGTGAAAATTATGACTAATTGGCATCAACCGGTTGTGAAGGCCGGGAGTCTTTCAGTACCACGCACGTAGATCGGTTGACCGTCAAAGATGCAGGACAAGTCCAACGGAGGTCGTATGGAATACGGCATGCATGGCTTGGCTGAACGGGTACGCCGCGAACTGGAAGCCAGTTATCACAAACACGGATGCGGTCCGGCGTTCTGGGACACCTACCAGCAGGTGCTTGATCGCCTGGTTCCGCAGGGGACCGAGCGTACCGAAGTCACCAACGATCTGGCGCTCATCATCGAGCAGCTGGGTATCGTGCGCCGGGCCCAGCTGGTGCCGCCGGACGGCAGCAGCCGCCCGCGTTGAATCAGCACAGGCGCCAGGCGCCGCACGCCAGCAGGGCCACCAGCAGGGATGCCAGCACGGTGGTGCGTGTGCGCCACCAGCGCGGCGCCTGCCCGGCCATCACCTGCGGGCTGCAGTAACGCACCAGTCCCGGGCCGAATCCGGCGCGGTGCTGCTGCTGCGCGCAGGCTTCCAGGCAGGCACCGCAGGCAAGGCAATCGGCCTGGGGCCCATGGCGGATGTCCAGCTGCATCGGGCAGGCCGTCACGCAGGCCGCGCAGTCGGTGCAATCCCCCAGCCGGTCCGCACTGAAGGTGGGCATCGGCCCCGCCAGCAGCGGATGGGCGGCACGGAACACGTAGTCCTGCGCGGTGACCGGATCGAGCAGGCCACGGCCGCGCGCCTGCACGCCGCCCAGTGCGGCAGGTCGTGCGCCACGGGGTTCGCCACGGCGCGCGTCGTACAGCATGCGCGGGGTATGAGGATCGGTCAGCAGCGGCTGCAGGCGCGCGAACGGGCACAGCGAACGGCACACCTGTTCGCGCAGGAAGCCGGCATTGCCGTAGGTGGCCCCGGCATAGAACAGCACCCAGAACACTTTCCATCCGCTCCAGCCGCTTGCGGCGGGCAGACCGAGCAGGCCGTGGATGGGGCTGAACAGGCCGACGAAGGTGATGCCGGTCCACAGCGAGAGCAGCACCCAGCACAGTCGGGTCGCGACCGTGGCCGCGCGCGGGGGCAGCCCTTGCGCCAGCACGCGGGCGATGCCGTCGAAGGCGCGCATCCACAGGGTCTGCGGACAGGCGTGGCCGCACCAGACCCGGCCGGCGAGGTGGGTCAGCAGGGCCAGGCCCACGGCGAGCACCGCCAGCAGGCCCAGCAGCATGCCGATGTCATCTGGCCACAGCGTCCAGCCGAACAGATCGAAGCGGCGTGCGGCGAGGTCGAGCAGCAGCGCCTGGCGTCCATCCCAGCGCAGCCAGGGCAGCACGTAGAACAGCGCCAGCAGCGTGGCACTGAGGGCGCCACGCCAGCGCCAGGGGCGCGGCAGGGAGGGCAGGGCGCAGCTCATCCCAGTGGCAGCTCATCGTCGTCGCCATCGCCGATCGGGCGCAGCAGGTAGCCGGTTACTGCACTGGACAGCGCAGTGACCGCCCAGAACATGAAGAAGCCCGCGGTGTAGCCCAGTTCACGGCTGATTGTGCTGCCCGGGAAGCTGATGGCCTGCAGCCGCAGGGGATCGACGAAGGCGAAGAACACCACGCAGGCCAGGCCGGCGGCGATGAAACTGGGCCAGAGGACCGCGCCCCAGTGCTGGATCCGCCGCTGGCGGCGGCCGGAAGACGATGTGTTCATGCTGTCCCAGGTCTGAGGAAGAGGGCGGCGCGTATACTTCGCGGTGGTCGGCGCAGCATCCGCAGGGCATGCGTCCTGCAAGCGCGTCAGCCTAGGCGGGCCTGTCCGCGCCGACATTGATCTGGATCAACAGCGGCAGCCGCCGCCTTCGGCACACTGCCGATCCGTACTGGGTAACCCGATGAACGCACCATCCCCGACCGAACTTCCCGTCGCCTCGCTGGCGCTGTGCAGCGAAGAGGAAGTGACCCGCCTGGTCCACGATTTCTATGCGCGGGTGCGCGAGGAGGAGCGGCTGGGGCCGGTGTTCAACGGGCATGTCCATGACTGGCCCTCGCACCTGGACCAGCTGGTCGATTTCTGGTCGGCCATGCTGCGCGGTACCCGCCGCTTCAGTGGTTCGCCGATGTCCAAGCACATGGCCATCGACCTGGACAAGGATCTGTTCGACCGCTGGCTGGTGCTGTTCCACAGGACCACGGCCGAGTGCGGCAACCCGCCGATGCAGGCGCTGGCCGACGACGTGGCCAAGCGCATCGCCGAGACCTTCTGGCGCCGCTACCAGATGCTGCGCTGGCCGCAGGTGGGCCTGCCGGTGCTGGGTGCTCGCGGCCAGGATTGATCAAGGTCAAGGCGGGGACGCCGCGCCGGCGCGATGCTGGCGCCATGGACACGTTCTCTCCCGCTGCTGGTGGCCTGGCCTGGACCTTCGACCCTGATCTGCTGCGCCGGCATGACCGGCCCGGGCCGCGCTACACCTCCTATCCGACCGCGCCGCATTTCCACGATGGCTTCGACGCGCCGGCCCTGCGCCAGGCGATCGCCGACAGCAACCAGACGGCGCGCGCGCTGTCGCTGTACGTGCACGTGCCGTTCTGCTCCAGCCCATGCTTCTACTGCGGCTGCAACCGGGTGATCACCCGCGATCGCGGCCGTGGCCACAGCTACGTTGCGCGGGTGCTGGCCGAGGCGGACCTGCTGGCACCGCAGTTCGATGACGGGCGCGAAGTAATCCAGCTGCACCTGGGTGGCGGCACGCCCAATTTCCTCGATGCCGAGGCCATGACCACGCTGGTGGAAGGGCTGCGTCGCCGTTTCGATTTCAGTGACTCGTCACAGCGCGATTTCTCCATCGAGCTGGATCCGCGTTTCATCGATGCCGGTGACGTGGCGATGCTGGCGCGCCTGGGCTTCAATCGCGCCAGCCTCGGCGTGCAGGATTTCGACCCGCAGGTTCAGGAATCGATCAACCGCGTGCAGGGCGTGCGGCAGACGCTGGACATCCTGCGGGCCTGCCGTGACAGCGGCATGCGCTCGGTCAACGTCGACCTGATCTACGGCCTGCCCGGGCAGAGCCTGGAGGGCTTCGGGCGCACCCTGGAGCTGGTGCTGGCGCTGCGCCCGGATCGCCTGGCGGTGTATGGCTACGCGCATCTGCCGCACCTGTTCCGCGCACAGCGGCAGATCGACGAGAGCCGGCTGCCTTCACCGGAAGACAAGCTGGCTCTGCTTGGGCTGGCGGTCGAACGCCTCTCTGCAGCGGGCTACCAGTACATCGGCATGGACCATTTCGCGCTGCCCGAGGAGGATCTGTCGCGCGCGCAGCGTGCCGGCCAGCTGCACCGCAACTTCATGGGCTACACCACCCACGCCGACACCGACCTGCTGGGCCTGGGGGTCAGTGCGATCAGCCACGTGGGCGCGACCTACAGTCAGAACCCGCGCGATCTTCCGTCATGGGAGGCCGCGGTGGACCAGGGCCAGCTGCCGGTCTGGCGCGGCGTCGCGCTCAGCGAGGATGACCAGCTGCGCGCCGAGCTGATCCAGCAGCTGATGTGCCAGGGCGAGGTGGATGGGCATGCCCTGGGCCAGCGCCATGGGGTGCGCTTCGAGGAGTACTTCGCGCAGGATCTGCAGGCCGTGCAGCGGCTGCAGCGTGATGGCCTGGCCGAGTACCGCGATGGGGTGGTGCGCGCCAGTGAGCCGGGGCGGCCGCTGCTGCGGCTGCTGGCGATGTGCTTCGATCCGTATCTGCGCGTTGCGCAGGAACAACCGCGGTATTCGCGGGCGATCTGAGGCCTGTTGCGCGCATGGTGCCCGGAGCCGGAATCGAACCGGCATGGGGTTGCCCCCGGCGGATTTTAAGTCCGATGCGTCTACCAGTTTCGCCATCCGGGCCTGCAGCGCGCGCCGATTGTAACGGAATCGCTGCCCGCGCCGGCGGATAACGCGGCTTTTACGCAGCCGGTTGCGGCGCTGGTTACAGTCCGCCCACTCTCCCGGGAATGGCGACATGCACGGACGTGGCAGGCAGTGGATGCAGTGTGGGCTGGTGCTGGCCATGTGGCTGGCCGCAGGGGCCGTGTCGGCGCAGCCGGCACCACCGCCCGCCGGGCCGGACGCGGTGGTCGATCTGGACACCGTGCAGGTCACCGGTGAACAGCCGGGTCCCGGCCTGTGGAAAGTGACCGGCCCGCAGGGCCATGTGCTGTGGATCCTCGGTACGGTATCGCCGCTGCCGGCGCGGGTGGAATGGCGGTCGGACGAAGTCGAACGCACCATCGCCGGTGTCGATCATGTGCTGGGCGACCCGGGCTTTGGATTGGACGCGAAGATCGGGTTCTTCAAGGGGCTGACCCTGCTGCCGCTGGCGAAGAAGACCGCGCGTGATCCGCAGGGGCGCACGCTGGACCAGCTGCTGCCCGCACCAACCTATGCGCGCTGGCTGGGCCTGAAGCAGGCCTACCTCGGCAACGACCGCAGCGTGGAAAAGGAGCGCCCGCTGGTGGCCTCCGGCCGGTTGTACCAGGCCTTCCTCAAGCGCAATGGCCTGCGCGACAGCAAGCAGGTCAAGGACGCACTGAAGCGCGTCTACAAGGCGCACGATCTGCAGCCGGAAGACGTGCAGGTGAAGCTGAAGATCGATGACATGCGTGGCGCACTGAAGGAACTGCAGGCCTCGGAAGTGGATGACCGCGCCTGCTTCGAGCGCACGCTCGACACGGTGGAGTTCCAGGCGCCGGTGCTGCGCGAGCGCGCCAATGCGTGGGCGCTGGGCGATGTTGCCGCGTTGAAGCGTCTTTCCTCCTCGACGATGGCGCAGAGCTGCAGGGAAATGCTGCAGGACTCGGAGTTCGTGCGCCGCCGCGGCTGGAGCAACCTGCCGCAGCAGGTACGCGCGCGCTGGTTGCAGGCAGCCGATGCCGCGCTGGCCAAACATGCCGGCACGTTTGCGACGGTGCCGGTCAGCCAGCTGCTGGGCGAAGGCTATCTGGAAGAACTGACGCAGCGCGGCTACGTGATCGAGGCGCCACCGGAATAGCAAACGCTTGAAGTCCCCGTGCTTCCTGTCATATTTCCCCGTATCAGGGGAAGGGGAGTGGTGGAGATGGCGTTGCATGCGTTTGCCTATGTCAGTACGGCCAGGGAAGGGCTGGACGTGCCCGATCTCGATGCGCTGCTGGCCGACGCGACCACCTTCAACCGCATGGCCGGCGTCACCGGTGTACTGATGTTCGATGGCAGCCGCTTCCTGCAGTACATCGAAGGGCCGCGCGATGGCGTGGCATCGGTGCATGCGCGCATCCTCAATGCACGCCGCCACGGCAGCGTCAGCGAACTGGCCGCGGGCGCCCTGCAGTCGCGCTGGTTCCCGCGCTGGACCATGGCCAACCGCATGATCGATGCGGCCACGCTGGACCGCATCGTGGCCGCGCCGTGGCCGGGCTTCGACAACGCGCTGCCCTCAAGCAACCACGGTTTTGCATTGCTGCTGGAGGCCTGGACCGGCGGCCACGGTGAACTGGAACCGGCCGCGGTCAGCCTGGGCTCCTGAGCCCGGCGTGGCCTGTCGCCGCCGGGGCGGTTAACCTTGCGGGCATGCTTGCCTTCACCGCGGACACCCGGATGACCCAGACCCTGTCGCTGCCCACGGGGCATCGCCCATGAGCGCGCCCATCGGCGCCGCGCAGCAACCGCTGCCGGCCGTGATCGGGCTGGGCTACGTCGGCCTGCCGCTGGCGGTGGCGTTCGGCCGTCACGTTCCCACGCTGGGTTACGACATCGACGCGGCACGTATCGCCGAACTGGGCAGCGGCCAGGACCACACCCTGGAGATGGAGCCGGAGGAGCTGGCCGCGGCCGTGCAGCTGCGCTACAGCAGCGACCCTGCGCAGCTGGATGCCTGCAACGTCTACATCGTCACCGTGCCCACGCCGATCGATGCCTACGAGCAGCCGGACCTTGAGCCGCTGCGCTCGGCCACGCGTCTGGTGGCCAGCCATCTGCGCGCCGGCGACCTGGTCATCTACGAGTCCACGGTCTACCCGGGCACCACTGAAGAAGTCTGCGTGCCGCTGCTGGAAGAGGGCTCGGGACTGCGCTTCAACGAGGATTTCTACTGCGGCTACAGCCCCGAACGGGTCAGTCCGGGGGATCGCCAGCGGCGCCTGGCCGACATCCGCAAGATCACCTCCGGGTCGACCCCGGCGGTCGCGGCGGTGGTCGACGGCCTGTACCAGCGCATCATCGCCGCGGGCACCTTCCCGGCGCCGTCGATGCGCGTGGCCGAAGCGGCCAAGGTGGTGGAGAACATCCAGCGTGACGTCAACATCGCGCTGGTCAACGAGCTGGCGCTGATCTTCGACCGGCTCGGCATCGACACCCAGGAGGTGCTGGACGCTGCGGGCAGCAAATGGAATTTCCTGCCGTTCCGGCCCGGCCTGGTCGGCGGCCATTGCATCGGCGTGGATCCCTATTACCTGCTGCACAAGTCCGAGAGCGTGGGCTTCCACCCGGACCTGATCCACACCGCGCGGCAGGTCAACAACCGTGTTGGCGAACACGTCGCCACGCGCGTGCTGGCGATGCTGGCCGAGCGCGGTCGTGCGGCTGCGCAGTCGCGCATCCTGGTGCTGGGCGTGACGTTCAAGGAGGACTGCCCCGACCTGCGCAACAGCCGCGCGCTGGAACTGGCACAGCGCCTGCAGTCGGCCGGCGCACAGGTGCAGGTGAGCGACCCGTGGGTGGGGCCGGCGGCCCTCGCTGATGCCAGCGTGCACTGGGTGGCCGAGCCGCAGGCCGGGCACTACGACGCGGTGGTGCTGGCAGTCGCCCATGCCAGCTTCAAGGCGCTGGATGAAGACCGCATCCGTGCCCTGCTGGCGCCGGGCGGGCTGGTCTACGACGTGAAGTCGGCCTGGCCGCGCAGCGTGGTCGACGACCGCCTGTAGACACCCGCACGGTAGACTGTGGCGGTTGCAACCGAGGAACGCCATGCACCGGTATATCGTCTACCTGCTCGCCATCCTGCTGTTTCCCCTGTGCCTGTGGTTGGCCACGATCTGGCCGGCCTGGTACTGGGGCGTCGGCCTGACCGCCGCGATGGTGGCACTGGGCACCTGGGACCTGCTGCAGAAGCGCAGCACCCTGCGCCGCAACTATCCGGTGATGGCGCACTTCCGCTACGGGCTGGAATCCATCGGCCCGGAAATCCGCCAGTACTTCGTGCAGAGCGACCTGGAGGATGTGCCGTTCTCGCGCCAGCAGCGTGCGCTGATCTACCAGCGCGCCAAGAACGAGATGGACACGGTGCCCTTCGGCACCCTGCGCAGCACCTACGCGGTGGACTACGAGTGGATCAACCACTCGCTGGCACCGACCACCATCGCCGCGCATGATTTCCGCGTGCTGATCGGCCCTACCTGCGCCAAGCCCTATTCGGCCAGCGTGTTCAACATCTCGGCGATGAGCTTCGGTTCGCTGTCGGCCAACGCGATCCGCGCACTGAACGACGGCGCGCGTCGCGGCGGCTTCTACCACGACACCGGCGAGGGCTCGATTTCGCCGTATCACCGCGAGATGGGCGGTGACCTGGTCTGGGAAATCGGCTCGGGCTACTTCGGCTGCCGTGACGAGAAGGGTGGTTTCAGCGAGGAGCGCTTCATCGCCAATGCCACCCACGATCAGGTCAAGATGATCGAGATCAAGCTGTCACAGGGGGCCAAGCCGGGACACGGTGGCGTGCTGCCGGCGCCGAAGGTGACTGCCGAGATCTCCGCCACCCGCGGCGTGCCGATGGGCGTGGACTGCGTGTCGCCCTCGCGCCATTCGGCGTTCTCCACGCCGGTGGAACTGCTGCAGTTCGTCGCCCGCCTGCGGGAGCTGTCCGGTGGCAAGCCGGTGGGCTTCAAGCTGGCCATCGGCCACCCGTGGGAATGGTTCGGCATTGCCAAGGCCATGCAGGAAACCGGCCTGCTGCCCGATTTCATCGTGGTCGATGGCGCCGAAGGTGGCACCGGCGCGGCGCCGGCCGAGTTCGTCGACCATGTGGGCGTGCCGATGCACGAGGCGCTGCTGCTGGTGCACAACACCCTGGTCGGCCTGGACCTGCGCGAGCGCATCCGTATCGGTGCAGCTGGCAAGATCACCAGCGCCTTCGAGATCGCCCGCACCATCGCGCTCGGCGCGGACTGGTGCAACGCCGGCCGCGGCTTCATGTTCGCGCTCGGCTGCATCCAGTCGCTGAGCTGCCATACCGACAAGTGCCCGACCGGCATTGCCACCCAGAACCCGGCGCGCTGGAAGCATCTGGACGCACCGGACAAGGCCACGCGCGTGCACAGCTACCACGAGCACACCCTGCATGCGCTGAAGGAACTGCTGTGCGCGGCCGGTCTCAATGACCCGGCCGAGCTGGGGCCCGAGCACATCCTGCGTCGTGTTTCGCCGGTCGAGATCCGTTCGCTGGCCTCGCTGTACCGCTACCTCGAACCGGGCGAGCTGCTGCACAAGGTGCCGGACCACGCAGTGTTCCACTCGTTCTGGGCCGAAGCCCGCAGCGATTCGTTCCAGCCGCCGCCGCGCATCCAGGCGTTGCGCGCGAGCAAATCGCGGTAACCCTGTTGTAGAGTCGAGCCACGCTCGACTGCTTTTCGATCTACAAGAGCAGTCGAGCAAGCTCGACTCTACGGGGAGGCATCATGCAGTTCAGGACCGGCACGACCGATGACGTGGCCACGCTGTGGGCCCTGCGAACGCGCTGCGTACGCGAAACCTGCAGCAGCCATTACCCGCCCGAGGTGATCGCGCCGTGGTCGGCCTCGCCGCCACCGGCACAGTACGAACGCCTCTTGGCGCAGGGCGGTTGCGTGGTGGCCGAGGACGGGCAGGGCACCCTGCTGGGCTTTGGTGTGTTCGATGCCGCCGGCAACGAGGTCGATGCGCTGTTCGTCGATCCTGACAAGGGCGGGCAGGGCATCGGCCAGGCCCTGATGCAGCGCCTGCTGGCACTGGCCGATCCGGCGCGTGAGGTGGTGTTGTCGGCCTCGCTCAATGCCGTGCCGTTCTACCAGCGGCAGGGTTTCATCGCAGGAGCGGAGGAGGCCTACCCGCACCCCAGTGGCGTGGCCCTGGCCTCGGTGCGCATGCACCGCAATTTGTAGAGCCGAGCCATGCAGTCGAGCATGGCTCGACTCTACAGAAGCAGAGCAGTCGAGCATGGCTCGACTCTACAGAAGCGGAGCAGCCGAGCATGGGCTCGGCTCTACAACACTGCGGTCAGCGCTCCGCCAGCCACGCGATGACACCCTCGGCCGCGCGCAATCCGCTCGCATAGCACGCGGTCAGCAGGTAGCCGCCGGTCGGCGCTTCCCAGTCCAGCATCTCGCCGGCGCAGAACACGCCGGGCAGGGCGCGCACCATCAGGCCGTCATCCAGCGCCTGCAGGCGCACGCCACCGGCGGTGCTGATCACTTCGGCCATCGGCCGCGGGCGCAGCAGGCGCAGCGGCAGGCGCTTGAGCGTCGCGACCACGGCAGTCAGGTCGTTGCCGGCGTCCTTGCCCAGGATCTCGAACACCAGCGCGGTCTTCACCGTGTCCAATCCCGCCTGGCGGCGCAGGTGTTCGCCAAAGCTGCGGCCCTTGCGCGGGCGCGACAGGTCGGCGAGCAGGCGCGCTTCATCGCGGCCCGGCACCAGGTCCAGCCACAGGGGGGCGTGGCCATCGCGGTTGAGGGTCTCGCGCAGATCGGCGGCCAGCGCGTAGACCAGGCTGCCTTCGATGCCGTACTCGCTGGCCACGCATTCGCCCTGCAGCGAGTGCGGCTGGCCGTGCAGGTCGATCCAGTGCGCGATCACTGGCTTCAGTGGTGCGCCGGCATTGCGCTGTGCGAAGAACGGCGTCCAGTCCACGTCGAAGCCGCAGTTGGCTGATTGCAGCGGGGCGATGTCCACGCCGCGCGCCTGTAGCGGCGCGACCCAGGCGCCATCGCTGCCCAGCTGCGGCCAGCTGCCGCCGCCCAGGGCCAGCACGGTGGCATCCGCCTGCACTTCGACTGGGCCGTCTTCGGTGCTGAAGCACAGCGCGCCGTTCTCGGTCCATCCGGTCCAGCGATGGTTGGCATGCAGGCGCACGCCCTGTTCCTTCAGCCGGCGCACCCAGCCACGCAGCAGCGGCGCGGCCTTGCGGTCGACCGGAAACACGCGGCCGGAGCTGCCCACATAGGTCTCCACGCCGAAGCCGGCGGCCCAGTCGCGCAGCGCCTGGGCGTCGAAGCCATCCAGCCACTGGCCGACGGCATCGGCCTGTTCGCGGTAGCGGCTGTCGAACAGCGGGCGCGGGTCGGAATGGGTCAGGTTGAGCCCACCCTTGCCGGCGATCAGGAACTTGCGGCCGGGCGAGCCCTTGGCCTCGTACAGGTCCACGTCCAGACCGGCCGCGCGCAGGCGCTCGGCGGCGAACAGGCCGGCCGGTCCGCCGCCGATGACGGCGACCCGGCGCGGTGCAGCGGCATTACGGTTTGACATCGAGCAGCTCGACATCGAACACCAGCGAGGAACCGGCCGGGATCGGGCCGATGCCGCGGTCGCCATAGCCATAGGCCGGCGGGATCATCAGGGTGCGCTTGCCGCCCACCTTCATGCCGGCCACGCCCTCATCCCAGCCACGGATGACCTGGCCGGCGCCGAGCGTGAAGGTGAAGGGTTCGCCGCGGCCGACCGAGCTGTCGAAGGTCTTGCCGTGCTTGCTTTCGGTGCGCTGGTCGTAGATCCAGCCGGTGTAGTGCACGGAGACCTTCTGGCCGGGGACGGCTTCGGCGCCGGTGCCGACCTGGGTGTCGATGCGCTCGAAGGTGGTCAGGGTGCCACCCGGGGGCGGGCCGGCCGGTTCGCGGGCACAGCCGGCGGCGACAAGGGACAGCAGCAGGGGTAGCAGCAGGCGGCGCATCGGGCGTCTCCGGGATGGGTGGTGTCGGGGGCGGCAAGGGTAGCGCATCGGTGCCGGGTATCATGGTCGCATGGCCAAACTCCTGCTCAATCTCCGCAATGTCGGTGACGACGAATACGCCGATGTCTGCACGCTGCTGGACCAGCACGGCATCGCCTGGTACCGCACCGAACCCAGCCCGTGGGGCATTTCCAACGGCGGCCTGTGGCTGAGCGAGGATGCCGACCAGCCGCGGGCGAAGGCGCTGATGGCCGAGTACCAGGCGGCGCGCGGGGTGCGCGTGCGTGCCGAGCGCGAGCAGGCGCTGCGCGAGGGCACGGCCGAGACGTTCGGCAGCCTGCTGCGGCGGCGGCCGGTGTTCGTGGTGCTGGTGCTGCTGGGGATGGTGGTGGCGGCGGCGCTGGTGCTGCTGCCGTTCGTGCTGTTGCGGGGCTGAGCCCCGCGGTAGTGCCGGCCGCTGGCCGGCAAGGTCAAGGGCAACGGCAACGTCAAAAGCCCGGTTTCAGTGGGAGGGCGGGGCGGTGTGGGCAGGCGGGGGACGGCAAAAGCTGCTCCTGCGTGCCTCGTAGAGCGCCATCCATGGCGCTCTGCGCCCCCGCCTGCCCACACCGCCCCGCCCCTGACAGATTCCGGCGCTGCCGAGCTCGGGGTCGGATCCCTCCGCTGCGCGGAGGGCTCTGACCCCCGAATCTGCCTGTTCGGGCGCGAGGCGCTAAAATGGCGGGATGATCGCCAATACCGCCGCCTACCACTTCGCCGTCATCGACGCCCCCCAGGTCCTGTGCGACCAGCTGCTGGCGCGTGCCGAGGCCGCGGAGCTGCGTGGAACGATCCTGGTGGCGGGCGAGGGCCTGAACCTGTTCCTGGCCGGTGCACCGGAGGCGATCGAGGGCTTCTACGCCGCCCTGCATGCCGATGCGCGGTTTGCCGACATGCGGGTCAAGACCAGCTTCAGCGAGCACCAGCCGTTCGCGCGCCTGAAGGCCAAGGTCAAGGACGAGATCATCAGCTTCCGCCGCGATGACGGCCAGCCGCTGGAGTACCCGCGCGCGCCGGCCGTGGACCCGGCCACCGTGCAGCGCTGGTTGCGCCAGGGCCACGACGATGCCGGCAAGCCGGTGGTGATGCTCGACACGCGCAACCTGCAGGAAGTGGAGTACGGCACGTTCAAGGACGCGCTGGTGCTGCCCATCCACAAGTTCACCGACCTGCCCGAGGCCCTGGCGCCGCACCGCGAGGCGCTGAAGGACAGCACCGTGGTCAGCTTCTGCACCGGTGGCATCCGCTGCGAGAAGGCGGCGCTGTGGATGGTCAACGACGGCATGGACAACGTGCTGCAGCTCGACGGCGGCATCCTCGGTTACTTCGAGGAAGTGGGCGGCGAGGGCTACGAAGGCCGCTGTTTCGTGTTCGATGAGCGCGTGGCGCTGGATGCGGCGCTGCAGCCAATGGTCGACGAACCGCTGGCCGAGCCGCGCCCCAGCGCGTTCTGACTACGGCTTGGTAGAGCCGGCCCCCGGCGCGCGGGCGGGCTGTGGTGTCTTCGCGCCCCCCCGCCCCGGGAACCCGGGCCCCGGGGCCGCGGTGGGCCCCCCCCCC